>JAAYAS010000272.1 GCA_012719255.1 Microbacteriaceae bacterium
ACGGCCTGAAGCCCGTGCACCGCCGCATCGTCTACGCGATGTACGACGGTGGCTACCGCCCCGACCGTGGGTACAACAAGTGCTCGCGCGTCGTCGGTGACGTCATGGGGCAGTACCACCCGCACGGTGACTCGGCGATCTACGACGCCATGGTGCGCCTCGTCCAGCCGTGGTCGATGCGCTACCCGCTCGCGCTCGGCCAGGGCAACTTCGGCTCGGCCGGCAACGACGGCGCCGCCGCGCCTCGGTACACCGAGACGAAGATGGCCCCGCTCGCCCTCGAGATGGTGCGGGACATCGAAGAGGACACCGTCGACTTCATGGAGAACTACGACGGGCAGACCCAGGAGCCGACGGTGCTGCCCGCCCGGTTCCCGAACCTGCTCGTCAACGGCTCCGAGGGCATCGCCGTCGGCATGGCCACGAAGATCCCGCCGCACAACCTCCGCGAGGTCGCCGAGGGCGCGCTCTGGGCGCTCGAGCACCCCGAGGCGAGCCGCGAGGAGCTGCTCGAGGCGCTCATCGAGCGCATCCCCGGCCCCGACTTCCCGACCGGCGCGACGATCCTCGGCAACAAGGGCATCCAGGAGGCCTACCGCACCGGCCGCGGCTCGATCACGATGCGCGCGGTCGTCAACGTCGAGGAGATCGGCCACCGCACGGCGCTCGTCGTCACCGAGCTGCCCTACCAGGTGAACCCCGACAACCTCGCGAACAAGATCGCCGAGCTCGTCAAGGACGGCAAGCTCCAGGGCATCGCCGACATCCGCGACGAGACCTCCGGCCACACCGGCCAGCGCCTCGTGCTCGTGCTGAAGCGCGACGCCGTCGCGAAGGTCGTGCTGAACAACCTCTACAAGCACACGCAGCTGCAGGAGACGTTCGGCGCGAACATGCTCGCGATCGTCGACGGCGCGCCCCGCACGCTCGCGCTCGACGGCTTCATCTCGGCCTGGGTCGCGCACCAGATCGAGGTCATCGTGCGCCGCACCGAGTACCGCCTCCGCAAGGCCGAGGAGGAGGTGCACATCCTGCGCGGCTACCTCAAGGCCCTCGACCTGCTCGACGAGGTGATCGCGCTCATCCGCGCCTCGCAGACCGTCGAGGACGCCCGCCAGGGCCTGATGGAGCTGCTCGACGTCGACGAAGTGCAGGCCTCGGCGATCCTCAACCTGCAGCTGCGCCGCCTCGCCGCCCTCGAGCGCCAGAAGATCATGGACGAGGCCGCCCGCCTCGAGGCCCTCATCGCCGACTACAAGGCGATCCTCGCCTCGCCCGAGCGGCAGCGCACCATCATCGCCGAGGAGCTCGGCGAGATCGTCCGCCGCTTCGGCGACGACCGCCGCACCGAGATCATCCGCGGCTTCGACGGGGGCGTGAGCGACGAGGACCTCATCCCCGTCGAGGAGATGGTCGTGACCGTCACCCGCGGCGGCTACATCAAGCGCACCCGCAGCGACAACTACCGCTCGCAGCACCGCGGCGGCAAGGGCGTCAAGGGCGCGCAGCTGCGCGCCGACGACGTGGTCGAGCACTTCTTCGTCACGACGACGCACCACTGGCTGCTGTTCTTCACGAACCTCGGCCGCGTCTACCGCGCGAAGTGCTACGAGCTGCTCGAGGCCGGCCGCGACTCGAAGGGGCAGCACATCGCGAACCTGCTGCCGCTGCAGCCCGGCGAGGAGGTCGCGCAGATCCTCGACCTCGAGAACTACGACGACCACGACTACCTCGTGCTCGCCACCCGCAACGGCCTCGTGAAGAAGACCGACCTCTCGCTCTACGACACGAACCGGGCCGCCGGCGTCATCGCGATCAAGCTCCGCGACGGCGACGAGCTCGTCTCGGCGATGGCGGTTCGCCACGGCGACCACATCTTCATGTTCTCGCACATGGGCCAGTCGCTGCACTTCGTCGCCGACGACGACCAGCTGCGCCCGATGGGCCGCGACACCTCGGGCGTGAAGGGCATGTCGTTCCGCGCCGGCGACCACCTCATCAACGCCGCCGTCGGCACCGACGAGAACCTCCACGTGTTCACCGTCACCGAGAACGGCTACGCGAAGCGCACCCCGGTCGGCGACTACCGCATCCAGGGCCGCGGCGGCCTCGGCATCAAGGTGATGAAGCAGTCGGACGACCGCGGCATCGTCGCCGGCGCCCTGCTCGTGCACGAGGACGACGAGGTGCTCGTCATCCTCGGCTCGGGCAAGGTCGTGCGCTCGGATGTGCGCGAGGTGCCGATCACCGGCCGCGACACCATGGGCGTCGTGTTCGCCCGCCCCGACCACGGCGATGCGGTCATCGGCGTCGCGCGCAACACCGAGCGCGAGCTCGGCGCCGACGAGGAGGCGGAGGCCGACGGCGCCGAGCCGGCGCCGGACGCCGCCGAGGCGGCGCGGACCGCGACGGACGAGGGCAAGGAGGACGCGGCCGAGGCGACCGTCGGCCCCGATTCCGACGACGCATCCGAGTCGATTGATGCAGCCGATGCCGCATCGGATGAGGGTTAGGATCGGTACCCATGACCTCAGTCGCCGACAAACTCGCGCAGAAGACCGAGCGTCGCACCGCCAAGAAGCAGGTGCGCCTCCGTCTGGTCCACATCGACTTCTGGTCGGTGGTCAAGCTCGCCCTGCTGATGGCGATCGCGATCGGCATCGCGATGGTGGTCGCGGCCGTGCTGCTCTGGATGGTCGTGCAGCAGACCGGCGTGATCGACTCGGTCGACGGCCTGCTCAACGACGTCACCGGCTCGAGCGGCGTGACCGTGTCGACGTTCGTGTCGTTCGAGGGCCTGCTCGTCTTCTCGGCGGTGTGCGCCGGCCTGCAGATCATCGTGACGACGGCCCTCGCGGCGATCGCCGCGTTCATCTACAACCTGTCGGTGCGCGTCACCGGCGGGCTCGTCTTCGGCTTCAGCAACACCTAGGCCGAACCGGCCCGATTCGGAGTTGGCGAGCAGCGCGGCCCTTGTGGTAGTGTTCTTGCTTGTGCCGATCCGAATCGGGTCGTGACCACGGGGCTATAGCTCAGGCGGTTAGAGCGCTTCGCTGATAACGAAGAGGTCCGAGGTTCAAGTCCTCGTAGCCCCACCATCTGCTCTCGAGGGGCCTTAGCTCAATTGGTAGAGCGCCTGCTTTGCAAGCAGGAGGTCGGGGGTTCGATTCCCCCAGGCTCCACCACCTGCGATGCGTCGCGAGACCGTCCTCACGCCCCCGCGGCGTCGCGCTTCGAGGTCTCGGCGACGAGCTCGCCGGCGATCCGCTCCCAGTGCCGCAGCCGCTCGCGGTGCTCGTCGCGGGCGACGGCGCCCGCATCCTGCAGCATCGCGATCACCTTGCGGGGCACCTGCAGGGTGCCGCCGGCGTAGTGGAGCACCTCCTCGAGCGCGAGGTCGATGAGCTCGTCGACGCGCTGCGGCCGGTGCACGAGCCGCACGACGCCCTCGTGCGGCACCGAGTGGGGGAGGTCCTGCTGCTGCACGAGCGTGCGCAGCACGCGGTGCAGCTCGTCGAGCACCTGCACGGCGGTGGTCGGATCGTTGATGCCCGACGAGAGCGCCCGCTCGGCGATGTCGACGAGCTTGCGGATGCCGAAGGCCGGGTCCTGCGTGAAGCGGCGGTCCTGCTCGACGACGACCGCGGCGCGCAGCGCGCGGCGCTCGGCGTCGTCGAGCTCGTCGGCGCCCGCATCCCGCCACACCCGCATCGCGGTCGCGCCCTCGACGACGAACTCGCCGACCGGCGGCACGACCTCGACGATCGCGTCGTGCTCGACGGCCCAGTCGAGCAGCCGCCGGTGGTCGACCTCGGTGACGTTGCCGTGCTGCTCGGCGAGCACCTCCTCGGCGCGCATGCCGGCCGGCGGCGAGAACCGGTCGGCGGGCGGGTCGTCGAGGTCGTCGAAGCGGGAGGGATGCGGGAAGTAGCGGTCGACCACGCGCATCGTCGTCTCGCCGAGGTGCGACACGATCGTCGTCACCTTGATCGAGTCGGTGATGTGGTGGATGAACGCCATGAACAGCCCCACGCTCGCGAGCACGAGCAGGAACGCCACGGTCACCGAGATCTGCGGCACGAACGCGTCGATCCCGTCGGCGTCGCCCCGCACCGACCGGTGCACGGCGAGCGAGTAGACGAACGAGGCGGCGAACACGCCGAGCGTCGTCTGCGTGATGCGGCTCGCGAGGAAGTCGTCGAGCGCGCGCGGCGTGAACTGGCTGCTCGCGAGCTGGATGACGACCATCGTGATCGAGAAGACGAGGCCGGTCACCGAGATCATCGCGCCGGCGATGTTGCCGAGCAGGTCGCGCGCGCCGCTCGGACCGCCCTGGTAGAAGAGGTCGAGGTGCTGGTCGAACGAGCGGTCGAGCAGCGGCAGCACGAGGCCGAGCACCGCGGCGGCGGCGAGGATGCACGTGGGCAGCATCCAGAACGGCCGCCACAGCCGCTGCCAGCGCGACTCGCGCCGCACGCGCGGCAGCAGCTCGATGAGCGGATCGTGCCGGTCGTCGGCGCCCGCGCCGTCGCGGTTCGTGTCGGTGGTGCTCACGCCTCTCCCGTCTCACGCCCTCCGGCCGGCGCCCCGAGCGCGGCGGCCTGCCGCGCACTCAGCCGGGCGCCGCGCGCTCATCGCCGCCTACACGAACGCATCCGGCGCGAGTTCGGCCTCGTCGACGCCGGGCGAGTACTTCGACAGGTCGGTGATCCCCGCCTCGCGCAGCACGTCCTCGCACAGCAGCGTGCGCCCGTCCATCGCGGCGGGGTCGCCGGTGAGCACGAGGTGCGCCGAGTCGGCGTAGACGTCGGGGGTGCGCGAGCGGCGGTAGAGCTCGTCGCCGCCGAGCACGTGCTGCACGGCGGCGGTGCGGATCGTCGTGCGCGGCCAGAGGCAGGCGGAGGGGATGCCCGTCTCGGCGCCGATCGCGAGGGTCGCGAGGGTCATGCCGTACTTCGCGAGCAGGTACGCCGGGAACGCCCCGAGCCAGCGGGGTTCGAGGTTCAGCGGCGGCGAGAGCGAGAGGATGCGCGCATCCGGCGACTCGAGCAGGTGCGGCAGCGCCGTGCGGGTGAGCAGGAACGTGCCGCGGGTGTTGATCGAGTGCATGAGGTCGACGCGCTTCATGGGGATCGTCGCCGAGGCCCCGAGGTCGATCGCCGAGGCGTTGTTCACGACGATGTCGATGCCGCCGAACGCCTCGACGGTGCGCGCGACGGCCTCGCCGACGCTCGCCTCGTCGCGCACATCGCCGACGATCGGCAGGGCGCGGCCGCCCGCATCCTCGATCTCGGCGGCGGCCGTGAACACGGTGCCCTCGAGCTTCGGATGCGGGTCGGCCGTCTTCGCGAGCAGCGCGACGTTCGCGCCGTCGGCCGCGGCCCGCTTCGCGATCGCGAGGCCGATGCCGCGACTGCCGCCGGACATGAGGACGGTGCGGCCGGCGAGCGGTGCGCTGCCCATGCGGAGTCCCGGCTCCCGGCCTAGCGGCGGCCGCCGCCGAGGAGGCCGCCGAGCCCGCCGAGCAGGTCGCCGAGGCCGCCGCCCTGGCCGCCGCCCCCGAGCAGCCCGCCGAGCAGGCCGCCGAGGTCGGGCTGGGTGACGCCGGTGTCGTCGCCGGTGCTGCCGGGCACGACCGACGCCTCGGCGGAGCGGTCGAACTCGGCCGGCTCCTCGGTGCGGTCGTGGTTCTTGCTCCCGAAGAACTTCGAGGCGATCCACGCCATCGCGATGGGCGCGAGCACCGGGATGAGCTTCTCGATGAGGCCCTTGTCGGCACCGCTCGCCGCGGCGAGCTTCTCGTTCACCGCACCCTCGTTGCTGCCGAAGATGTGGTGCGCGATCTTCGCGCCGTCCTCGGTGTCGATCTGCGCGGGGTCGACGTCGCCCGAGAGCAGCTGCGCGCGGCCGGCGTGCTGGCCGAGGGCCTGCTGCAGCGAGGCGGCGCCCTGCGGGTCCTGCGCGTTCGCCTGCAGGCCGCCGACGAGCGACGGCAGGATGCTCTCGATCGCCGAGCGGGCCTGCGCGGGCTCGGCGCCGACCTGGGCGGCGATGCGGTCGATGGGCAGCGAGTCGATCAGGGAGTTGAGTCCCGACATGATGCTCCTTCCGGTGGCCCGGGAGACGGGCGCGTGGAGCCATCGAACCAGGCGGATCATGTGGATTCGCCATGATCGGCGCGACTGCGATCGCTCTGTTACGCCGCGTGAAAGCCCGAATTTCCCAGCGTTCGTTCAGGAATTAGGCTGGGGGCGTCTCGGGTCGATCGGCCCGGAGCTGAGAAAGGACTTCCCCCATGGCTCGCTTTAGCAAGTGGCTCGCCGCCGCAGGCGCTCTCGCGCTCGTCGCCGGGCTCTCGGCCTGCGCCGGCACCGGCGGCAACGGCACCGACTCGACCGACGCCCCCGCCGCCGACGGCGACAAGTACGCCGGCGAGACCATCAAGGTCGGCGTCATCGGCGCCTCCGACGAGTACTGGACCACCTTCACCGAGGCGGCCGCCGCCGAGGGCATCGACGTCGAGCTCGTCGACTTCACCGACTACAACCAGCCGAATCCGGCCCTGTCGGCGGGCGAGCTGCACCTCAACCAGTTCCAGCACGTCCTCTACCTCGCGCGCTACAACGTCGAGGCCGGCGACGACCTCACCCCGATCGGCTCGACCGCGATCTACCCGCTCGGCCTCTACTCGACCAAGCACGACTCGGTCGACGCGATCCCCGAGGGCGCGACCATCGGCGTGCCGAACGACGTCACCAACCAGGCCCGCGCCCTGCTCGTGCTGCAGTCGGCCGGCCTCATCTCGCTGAAGGACGGCGGCAGCGCCTTCTCGACGCTGCAGGACATCGACGAGGCCGCCTCGAAGGTGACCGTCAACGAGTACCAGGCCGACCTGCTCGCGAACTCGCTCGTCGACCTCGACGCCGCGATCATCAACAACGACTTCATCACCGACGCGGGCCTCACCGCCGAGGACGCCATCGCCGAGGACGACCCGGCCGACCCGGCCGCCCTCGCCTACGTGAACATCTGGGTCTCGAAGGCCGAGGACGCCGACAACCCGACGCTCCTCAAGCTCGTCGAGATCTACCAGACGAACGCCGACGTGCAGCAGGGCGTCGTCGACAACTCCGGCGGCACCGCCGAGATGCTCTCGGTGCCCGCGGGCGACCTGCAGGAGCAGCTCGCGGTCGTCGAGGACGACGTCCGGGCGAACGGCTGACCCACCCCGAATGGTCGACCGACCCCGCGGCACGAGCGCGCATCCGAACCCCGGTTCGGATGCGCGCTCGGCGCGTTCGGGCCGACCCGACCCCGCGCGGCGCGACGCCGCGCACCCCCAGCCGGCGCCGAGGAGAGGACGCGAGCGATGGCGATGATCAGGATGCGCGACGTGGTGAAGGAGTACCCCGGCCGCGGCCGCGGCGCCGAGCCCATCCGCGCCGTCGACGGCGTGAGCCTCGACATCGAGGCCGGCAGCATCTACGGCGTGATCGGCTACTCGGGCGCCGGCAAGTCGACGCTCGTGCGGCTCATCAACGCGCTCGAGCCGACCACCTCGGGCTCGATCGAGATCGACGGCGACGAGATCGTCGGCCTGCCCGAGTCGAAGCTGCGCGAGGTGCGCACCGAGATCGGCATGATCTTCCAGCAGTTCAACCTCTTCAACTCGCGCACCGTCGCCGGTAACGTCGCCTTCCCGCTGAGCATCGCGAAGACCGAGCGCGCCGAGCGCGACGCCCGCGTGCATGAGCTGCTCGACTTCGTCGGCCTCGGCGACCGCGCGCGGGCCTACCCCGACCAGCTCTCGGGCGGGCAGAAGCAGCGCGTCGGCATCGCCCGCGCGCTGTCGACCTCGCCGAAGATCCTGCTCGCCGACGAGTCGACCTCGGCGCTCGACCCGCAGACCACCTCCGACGTGCTCGACCTGCTGGCGCGGGTCAACGAGGAGCTCGGCATCACCATCGTCGTGATCACCCACGAGATGGAGGTGATCAAGCGCATCGCCACCCACGTCGCCGTCATGGAGCGGGGGCGCGTCGTCGAGCACGGCCCCGTCTACGACGTGTTCTCCGACCCGCAGCACGCGGCCACCCGGCGCTTCGTGTCGACGGTCATCCCCGCCGTGCCCGAGGGCCGCGAGCTCGAGGCGCTGCGCGAGCGGCACACCGGCGCGCTGATCACCGTCACCGTCACCGACGAGGGCCGGGCCCAGCACGAGGTGCTCGGCCGGCTCGTGCGCGCGGGCGTCGACGCCCAGCTCGTGCACGGCGGGATGCACGAGCTCACCGGCCGCGCGTTCGGCCACCTCACCTTCGCGCTCCACGGCGAGCCCGACGCCGAGCGCGCCGCCATCGAGTCGGTGCGCGAGATCGCCGAGGTCGTCGAGCTGCCCGCGACCGTCGGGGCCGCGACCGCCGCCCCGACCGCCGACGCCGAGGGAGGTGCGGCCTGATGCTCGCCGCCGACTCGAAGTTCGACCGGATGGTCGACCTGCTGCCGCAGCTGCCCGAGCAGCTCGCGGTCACGCTCATGCTCGTCGCCGTCGCCATGCTCATCGGCGGCGCCCTCGGGCTCGTGCTCGGCGTCGCGCTCTACGCGACCCGCCCCGGCAACGTGCTCGAGCACCGCGGCGTCTACAACGTGCTCAACGTGCTCGTGAACTTCTTCCGGCCGATCCCGTTCATCATCCTGCTCGCGGCGCTGCAGCCGTTCGCGCGGGCGACGATCGGCGTCGGCATCGGCGAGCCGATGGCGATGTTCGCGATGACGTTCGCCGCGACCTTCGGCATCTCCCGGCTCGTCGAGCAGAACCTCGTCACGGTGCCGCCGGGCGTCGTCGAGGCGGCGCGCGCCTCGGGAGCGGGCCGGCTGCGCACGCTGCTCACGGTGGTCATCCCCGAGGGCCTCGGCCCGCTCATCCTCGGCTACACGTTCGCGTTCATCGCGGTCGTCGACATGTCGGCGATGGCCGGCGTCGTCGGCGGCACGGGCCTCGGAAACTTCGCGCTGCAGTACGGTTACCGCCAGTTCAACCCGTGGGTGACCTGGTCGGCGGTCGTCGTCATCGTGATCGTCGTGCAGCTCGTGCAGTTCCTCGGCAACTGGCTCGCGCGCCGCGTCATGCGCCGCTGACCGGCCGGATGCGGCGGGCGCGGCCGCGGTTCAGCGCTCGCACCGGAGCGCGCCCCTAGACTCGGGTACGACCCGGTCGCGCTTCGCCGCCGCCGGGTCGATCCCCATCCGCCGGCGTCCGCGCCCCGACACGAGGAGCAGCTCTCGATGCGATTCCGTGTCGGCGCCTACGGCGTGATCGTGCGCGACAAGCAGATCCTGCTCGCGCACTGGAACTCGCGGGGCCGCTCGGGATGGACGCTGCCGGGCGGCGGCGTCGAGCCGGGGGAGGACCCGTACGACGCCGCGATCCGCGAGATCCACGAGGAGACCGGCTACGAGGCCGAGATCCACACCCTCCTCGGCGTCGACTCGATCATCGTCAACGCGAACAACCGCCGCCGCAAGGGCCGCCCGCCCGAGACGCCGCTGCAGAACGTGCGCATCGTCTACCAGGCGGCGATCACCGGCGGCGAGCTGCGCGCCGAGCTCGACGGCACGACCGACGAGGCCCGCTGGTTCGACCTCTCCGAGGTGAAGTCGCTGCGCACCGTCTCGCTCGTCGGCGTGGCGATGCGGCTCTACTACGAGCGCCCGCGCTCCGGGCACCTCGAGAACCTCAAGAAGAAGCGCTGAGCGCCCCGCCGACGGTGCGCGTGCGGCGCCTCCCCGCGCCCGCCCCGCATCCGGCCGCCGCGCATCCGGCCGCCCGGATGCGGGCACGACGAAGGCGCCGCTCTCGCGAGCGGCGCCTTCGTCAGCGACGCGGGTGGCCCGGAGGTCAGACCGTCTTGGGCGTGGTGACCGTCTCGACGGGGGCGTCGAGCTCCTCGTCGGCGATCCACAGGTCGTCGTCGGCGCGGAAGGTCTGCCACAGGGCGTAGCCGACCGCGGCGATCGCGGCGACGCCGGCGCCGATGAGGAACCAGCCGCCGACACCGGGGCCGCGGCGCTTCGGGGGCGTCGGGTCGAACTTCTTCTGCAGCTCGGCGAACTTCTTCGAGGCGTCCTTCGACAGGCCCTCGGCGCGGCCCTGCACCGAGCGCAGGGCGTCGCGGTTCTGGTCGGCGAGCTCGCGCACGGCGCCGGCCACGCTGCCGCCGGCGGCGACGATCGCGGGGATGACGTTCTTGCTGAGCCCCTTCTCGGCGCTCACCAGTGCGCGGCGGCCGCTCTCGACGCCGCCCTCGAAGGCGGGCAGCACGTTGCGCTCGTAGGCCTTGCGGATGGGCGGGACGATCTCGGCCTCGGCGTAGTCGCGGGCGCTCTCGCCGGCGCGCGCCGCGATCTCGCGGGCGTGCTCGAGCACCGCCTGCTGCTCGCCCCAGAGGCGATCGGCGTCGCGGCGAAGTCGGTTGATCTTGCGCTTCTGCTTGCGGGTCAGGGCCATCGCTACCTCCGTGATGGGTTTGTGGTCGCTCTGGGCCAATCGTCGCACGGCCCATCCGGGATGAAGCTGAATCGCGGATGCGCGGGCACGTGGAAGAATCGCAGGCATGACTCTCACCACCGCCGTCATGACGCTCCGCACGAACAAGGGCGACATCAAGCTCAACCTCTTCGGCCACCACGCGCCGAACACCGTCAAGGTCATCACCGGCCTCGCCACCGGCGACCTCGAGTGGGTCGACCCCGCCACCGGCGAGAAGAAGCAGGGCACCCCGTTCTACGAGGGCGTGATCTTCCACCGCATCATCGCCGACTTCATGCTCCAGGGCGGCGACCGCACCGGCACCGGCACCGGCGGCCCGGGCTTCACCTTCGACGACGAGATCCACCCCGAACTCGACTTCAACGAGCCCTACAAGCTCGCGATGGCGAACGCCGGCCGCCAGCTCGGCCGCGGCACCAACGGCTCGCAGTTCTTCATCACCACCGCGCCGACGCAGTGGCTGCAGGGCAAGCACACGATCTTCGGCGAGGTCGCCGACGACGAGTCGAAGCGCGTCGTCGACGCGATCGAGCAGGTCGAGAAGGACGCCCGCGACCGTCCCCTCGACGACGTCGTCATCGAGTCGGTCACCGTCGAGCAGGTCGGCTGACCCGCTCGACCCGACCGACCGCCAGATGACGCATCGCGACGACGCCGCACCGAAGGACCCCGCCTCCGGCCGCTCCGACGACCACTGCTACCGGCATCCCGATCGCACGAGCTACGTGCTTTGCCAGCGATGCGCCCGCACCGTCTGCGGCGACTGCCAGACGCAGGCGCCCGTCGGCGTCATCTGCCCCGAATGCATGGCCGCCGATCGCCGCACCGCTCCGAAGGTGCGGCGATCGCGGTTCGGGGCCGACGCCCCGGTCGTCACCTATGGGCTGATGGCCGTGATCGGCGTCGTCTACCTCGCCCAGTTCGTCACCCAGCGGCTCGGCTTCCCGATCCTCGACGCGCTCGGCATCTACACCTCGGGCTACACCGACCTGCAGCACGGCGTCTACGAGCCGTGGCGGATGCTCACCTCGGCGCTGCTCCACGGCTCGTGGTGGCACGTCGCGATGAACGCGCTGACGATCTGGATCTTCGGCCGCGCCCTCGAGCCGGCGATCGGCCGGCTCCGCTTCATCCTGCTGCTCATCGCCTCGGCGCTCGGCGGCTCGTTCGCCGTGGCGCTGCTCGCCCCGAACGTCTGGGTGCTCGGCGCCTCGGGCGCCGCGTTCGGCCTCATCGGCGCCTGGTTCGTCGTGCTGCGCACGATGCGCGCCGATGTCACGCCGATGATCGTGCTCATCGGCATCAACGTCGTCATGGCCTTCGTCAACCCGATGATCTCGTGGGAGGCGCACCTCGGCGGCGCGCTCGTCGGCGCCGCGAGCATGGCGCTCATGGTGCGCGATCAGCGGCGCGCGCTGAAGTCGCGTGCCGCGGTCTGGGGCATGATCGCGATCGCGGTCGCCTGCGTGGTGCTCGCGAGCGTCGTCGGCGCGCTGCGCTGAGCGGGCGGCGCTCAGCGCGACAGCGGGGCGGACGCCGCCCGCGGACGGCCTCCCGTGGAAGTTATCCACAGGGTTGTTCACAGGTGTGAGCGAATTACACCGGTGTGATTCGGGGGATTCGCGGCCCGGGACGGGCCGCTATTTCCAGTTCGTCATCATCAGGAACCCGACCATCGCGATGCCGATGCCGACGAGCAGGTTCCAGTCGCCGAGGGGCGTCGGGGCGCGACCGCTCGACAGGTAGTAGACGAGGATCCAGACGAGCCCGAGCAGCAGGAAGCCGAACATCAGCGGCTTGAACCACACCGGGTTGAGGTCGTCGCGCACCTTCGCGCCGCGCTTCGACGACGACGAGTAGCGCAGCTGCTCCTTCGTCATCGACGCCGGGTCGTTCTTGCCCTTCTTGCCCGGCTTCGAGGTCTCCTGCCCGCGGGCCTTCGCCGCGATCTCCTTCGAGCGCTCGATGCGCGCGCGCTCCGCGGCGCGCCGCTCGGCGGCGGAGAGCTTCTTGCCCTTGCCCTTGCCCTTGCCGTCGGCGCGGTCGGCCTTCGCGGCGTCCTTCTTGCCGCGCTTCGTCGCGCCCTTCGCGGATGCGGCGGGTGCGACGTCGGCGTCGTCCTCGGCCGCGTCGTCGTTCTCGGGCTCCGGGTCGACGTCGTCGAGGTCGTCGGCGGTGGCGGGGCCGTCGGCGTCGGGCGCCGCGTCCTCCGGGGTCTCGTCGAGCTCGGCGCCGGCGTCGACGACGAGGTCGTCACCCGCCTCGGAATCGTCGGCGGCGTCGTGGATCGGGGACTGCTTGGGCATGCGCGACAGTCTACCGACCTACAATGGCCGCCATGACCTCAGCCAGGCACGACCGCAACGGCCGCCGCCGACGCCGTTCAGCGGCCCCCCGCCGTCGGATCACCGTCTCCGGAGTGCTCGGCGAGCTCCTCGTGACGCTCGGCGTCACGCTGCTGCTCTTCCTCGGATGGAAGTACTGGCTCAACGACATCATCACCGGGAACGAGGAGATCGCGGCGAGCACCCAGCTCAGCGAGCGGCTCGCCGAGGAGGCCGAGTCGGCCGATCCGGTCGAGGCCGACGAGCGCGGCGTGCCGATCCGACCGATCCCGCAGCAGACCGCGCAGGAGTTCGCGGTGATGTACGTGCCGGCCTTCGGCGACGACTGGTCGCGGCGCATCGCCGCCGACGTCGACCGCCCGGCCGTGCTCGACCAGTACTTCATCGGCGCCTACATGGACTCCGACCCGGTCGGCTCGGTCGGCAACTTCGTCGTGGCCGGCCACCGCATCGGCGCCGGCAGCCCGATGGGCCAGCAGCCCGATCTGCAGTTCGGCGACCGCGTCTACATCGAGACGGTCGACGGCTGGTACGTCTACGAGTACCGCTCGGCCGAGTACGTGCTGCCGAACGAGGTCTCGGTGCTCGCGCCGGTGCCCCGCCACCCCGAGCTGCCCGCATCCGAGCGCGTGATGGTGCTGCTCACCTGCAATCCGCTCTTCTCGGTCGACGAGCGGCTCATCACCTACACGACGCTCGTGGAGTTCGTGCCGCGCGCCGATGGACCGCCCGAGGAGATCGAGGCCGCCTTCGACGCCCGCAGCGACGGCCAGGACCATGGAGGGGATCTCTGATGTACGGAGCGCTCTGGCGCGTGCTGCCCGGCCCGTGGCCGGTCAAGCTGCTGATCCTGCTGGTGCTCATCGCGCTCGCGCTGTGGGCGATGGTCACCTGGCTGTTCCCCTGGATCGACACCTTCCTGCCCGACCTGCTCCCCGAGGGCGACGTCACCATCTCCGAGACCTGACCGGCCGCGGCGCGGCCTCACCCCGGCGCACCGAGCACCGCCCCAGTGCACTGAGGAGCACCCCTGCGCCCATCGAAGCGCCGCACCACCAGCGCACTGAGCCTGGCGAAGCGCCCGGTTGCGCTGTCGAAGCGCCCGGCTGCGCAGCCCCTGCGGCTCAGCCCTGGTCGTCGACGTCGCCGGGGTCGCCCGGCGGCGGCGGTGCATCGGACGGCACCTCGACCCCGCCGTCGCCGCCGTCGCCCTCGCCCGGATCGGGCTCGTCGGGCGCCTCCTCGCCGGTGCAGAACGCGAGTCCCACCTGCGAGCGCTGGTCGACCTGCCCCGGGGGCACCGACATGTTCACGATCGGCTGGCCGTGCTCGGCGACGCAGGTGTCGTCGGGCTGGCGCACGACCATCAGGCCGAGACCGCCCACGATCTCCTCGGCGTCGGCGAGCGACATGCCGCGGAGGTCGGGCAGCGTCACCTTGCCGTTCGACACGAACACGTCGACCGCCGAGTCCGGCGCCGCGGGCCGGCCGATCGCCGGGTTCGAGCGGATCACCTCGCCGGCCGGCACCGACGGCGAGTCCTCGCTCGTCACGGTGCCGAGCCGCAGGCCCGCATCCTCGAGCGCCGCCTTCGCCTCGTCCTCCGACATGCCCGCGATATCGGGCACCGCGATCGACGAGGGCCCCGCCGACACGGTCAGCGTCACCACGTGCTCGTGCGCGACCGAGGCGCCCGCGGGGGGATTCGTCGAGATCACCGCGTCGACCTCGACGTCCTCGCTCCGCTGCGTCTCGACCTTCCAGCGCAGGCCGACCTCCTCGATGTCGGAGATCGCCTCCTCGCGCTGCAGGCCGACCACATCGGGAACGCTCACGCTCGCATCCGGCAGCTGGCCCTCGTTCGAGATCAGCGACACCCACACGAGCACGCCCACGATCACCGCGGCGACGAGCGCCGCCGCGCCCCAGATCCACATCGCCGGCGGACGGCGCTGCACCTCCGGCGCGCGGTCGTCGTCGGTGCGCATCGCGTTGAGCGCCGACTCGGTCGCGTCGACCGCGCTCGGCCCCGGGCCGAACAGCTCGGTCGGCGCCTCGGCCGCTCCCGCCGTGGCGAGCACACGGGTGTGCGCGGGCATCACGCCGTCGAACGCGGCCATGAGGTCGGCGCGGAACTCCGCCGCCGTCTGGTACCGGTCCTCGCGGCGCTTCGCGAGCGCGCGCTGCACCACCGCATCCAGGGCGGGCGACACCGCCGGGTTCAGGCGGCTCGCCGGCACCGGCGGCTCGGTGACGTGCTGGTAGGCGACCGCCACGGCCGAATCGCCCATGAACGGCACCCGGCCGGTGAGCATCTCGTAGAGCACCACGCCCGCCGAGTAGAGGTCGCTGCGGCCGTCGACCGTCTCGCCGCGCGCCTGCTCGGGCGAGAAGTACGAGGCCGTGCCGAGGATCGCCGTCGTCTGCGCGATCGTGCCGGCCGTATCGGAGATCGCGCGCGCGATGCCGAAGTCGGTGACCTTCACCTCGTCGTCGCGGGTGATCATCACGTTGCCGGGCTTGATGTCGCGGTGCACGACGCCCGCGCGGTGCGAGTACTCGAGCGAGGTGAGCAGGCCCGACATGTACTTCGCGATGCGCTCGTCGGAGAGCCGGCCCTCGCTCATCGCGTCGCGCAGCTGCACGCCGTCGATGAACTCCATGACGATGTACGGCACGATGACCTCGAAGCCGTCGTTGCGCACGAACGTGTCCTCGCCGGCGTCGAACACGCGCACGATCGTCGGATGCGTCATGCGCGCGGCGGCCTGCGCCTCCTGCCGGAAGCGGGTGCGGAACTCGGCCTCGGTGGCGAGGTTCGTGTGGAGGAGCTTCACGGCGACCCGGCGCCCGAGCCGTTCGTCGGTCGCCGCGTACACCTCGGCCATCCCGCCGCGTCCGACGCGACGGCCGATGCTGTAGCGCCCGGCGAGGGTGCGCTCGCCCTGGATCACGAGGCGGTCTCCTTCGATGTCGTTCCATCGCGCCGGCCGCGCGACCACTCCGGGTCGCCGCCGCACGCGCGTAAGCCCCTATGGTAACGACCGTCGCACGAGGCGACATCCTTCCCGGGGCGGTACCGGCGTCGCCGGTGGTCGGGGATGCGGAGGATCAGTTCTGCTCGTCGCCGTCGCCCGGGTCGCCGGGCTGGGGCGTCTCGGTCTCGATCACGACGGCGAAGGTCATCTCGCCCTCGCGGCTCGGCGACCAGTCGGTCTGCTCGCCGTTGCAGATCGGCGCGTACTTCGCCGTCACCGTCACCTTCGGCGTCGTGTCGTCGTCGCGGGTGACGCGGTACTCGAGCTGCCGGTCGGTGGTGCGCTGCGGGTCGCTCACGTCGATGCGGCCGCCGTCCGAGGCCTCGGCCTGCACGACGTAGCCGTCGAGCGACTGGCCGGGCGGGCACTGGTAGGCGTCCCACGACACGAGCATCGAGCCCTCGCCGCGGTCGGTGATCGACGGCGCGGCGCCCGGCTTCTCGGCCTTCATCACCTCGCCGTAGACCGACACGCTCACGTTCGAGCGCAGCGGCACGTTGCCGGTGGGGTTGACGCCCGACACGGTGCCCTCGAGGTCGGCCGAGGGCGCGGGTCCGCCGTCGGCGCGCACCGGGTGCAGGCCGAGCTCGCGCAGCCGGTCGGCCGCGTCGTCGTAGTCGAGGCCGATGTACTCGTCGGCGTTCACGACGACGGTGTCGGCGGTCTCGGTCGGCGTCGACGTCGGCGGGGTCGACGCGGTCGTCGTCGGAGCGGCGGTCGGGGTCTCGGTCGCGGCCGGCTCGTCGTCGCTCATCATCGCGAACGCGAACAGCGCGAGCGCGAGCGCGAGCAGCACGATCGCGGCGATGAGGATCCACTTCCACGCCTCGGCCTTCTTCGGCGCGTCGTCCTCGTCTTCGCGCAGGCCCTCGACCTCGCGGGCCTGGCGGGCCTCGGCGCGGGTCATCGGCGCGGCGGCCGCGGCCCCCGCGGCACCGGAACCCGCGGCGGCGCCGGCGGCACCGGCCGCGCCGCCGGCGAGCAGCGCGTCGAAGTCGCTCGTGTCGTCGCTGTCGAGCACCGAGGTGCGATCGGATGCGGCGAGCACCTGGGTGCGGTCGAGCGGCGCGGTCGTCGCGAGCACCTCGTCGTCGTCGGCCATCACCGCGGGCACGGCGCGGGCCGCCGCGGCGACGTCGCCGGACTTCAGCGCGCGCGCCGCGCGGGCGAACGCGTCGGCCGACTCGGGGCGGTCCTTCGGGTCCTTCGCGAGCGACGAGAGCACGAGGTTGCGCACGGGCTCGGGCACGGTCACCGGCAGCGCCGGCGGCTCGTCGTTGATGTGCGCCATCGCGATCGCGACCTGCGACTCGCCGGTGAAGGGGCGGCGGCCCGCGAGGCACTCGTAGGCGACGATGCCGAGCGAGTAGATGTCGGTCGAGGGGGTCGCCGGGTGGCCCGAGGCCTGCTCGGGCGAGAGGTACTGCACGGTGCCCATCACCTGGCCGGTGGCGGTGAGCGGCACCTGGTCGGCGATGCGGGCGATGCCGAAGTCGGTGATCTTCACCCGGTGGTCGGGCGTGATGAGCAGGTTGCCGGGCTTGATGTCGCGGTGCACGAGCCCCGCCTTGTGGGCGGCGGCGAGCGCCGAGGCGGTCTGGGCGACGATGTCCATGACCTGCTCGCCGGGCAGCACCCGCTCGCGCTCGAGGATCGTCGACAGCGCCTCGCCGGGCACGAGCTCCATGACGAGGTACGCCGAGCCGTCCTCCTCGCCGTAGTCGTAGACGTTGGCGATGCCCTCGTGGTTCACGAGCGCGGCGTGCCGGGCCTCGGCGCGGAAGCGCTCGAGGAAGCCGGGGTCGCCCATGTACTCGTCCTTGAGGATCTTGATCGCGACCTGGCGCCCGATCACCAGATCGGTCGCCTCCCACACCTCGCCCATCCCGCCGATGGCGATGCGGCTGCCGAGCTGGTACCGGCTGCCGAAGGTGACTCCCTGTCCAGGCCTCATATCTCGAGCACCGCCTTCATCACTTGCTGTCCAATCGTCGCGGCGAGGCCGTTGCCCGTGCCGCTCTGCCCCATGCCGCCGCCGTCCTCGAGGACGACCGCCACGGCGACCTGCACGCCCTCGTGCTCGGCGAACCCGGTGAACCAGAGCGAGTACGGTTCATCGGGCCCATTCTCCGCCGTTCCGGTCTTGCCCGCCACCTCGACGCCGTCGATGCGCGCGTTCGAGGCGACGCCGGTCGCGACGCTGTCGCGCATCATCGAGGCGAGCGCGGAGGCGGTCGACTCGCTGATCGGGCTGCCGAACTCGTCGATGTGCTGGCGCTCGATCACCTGCAGCGACGGCGTCATCACCTGCTCGACGAGCGTCGGCTGCATGAGCACGCCGCCGTTCGCGACCGAGGCCGACACGAGCGCCATCTGCAGCGGCGTGGTGCGCACGTCGAACTGGCCGAAGCCGGTGAGCGCGGTCTGCGCGTCGTCGAGGTCGTCGGCGGGGTAGGTGCTCGGCGTCGAGAGCATCGGCACGGCGAAGGCGTGGTTGAAGCCGAACGCCTCGGCCATCGCCCGCAGCTGCTCGTCGCCGAGCTTCACCGCGAGCTGCGCGAACGGGATGTTGCACGACATCTCGAGCGCGGTGCGCAGCGTCGTGTTCTCGCCGTCGCCGCACTTCGCGCCGTGCACGGGGTTGTAGATCGTGTGGTCGGTGCCGGGGAGCTTCCACTCGGCGGGGTTCGGCAGCTTGCCGTCGGGGGTGGCGATGCCGGCCTCGAGCGCCGCCGCGGCGACGATGATCTTGAACACCGAGCCGGGCGGGTTGAGGTCGCCGGCGATGGCCCGGTTGTGCATCGGGCCGTCGGGGTCGGCGAGCAGCGCCTCGTAGTTGCGGATGACCTCGTCGTCGTCGTGCATCGCGAGGCTGTTCGGGTCGAAGGTCGGCGTCGACACCATGGCGAGGATGCCGCCGGTCGAGGGGTCGATCGCGACGACCGCGCCCTTCTGGTCGCCGAGCGCGGCGAGGGCGGCCTCCTGGGCGGCGGCGTCGATGGTGAGCTCGACGGCGGCGCCGGCCGGCCGGTCGCCGGTGAACAGGCGCTGCAGGCTCGTGAAGAACTGCGAGTCGGAGGCGCCCGAGAGCTCGCCGTTCATCGCCTGCTCGATGCCGGTCGCGCCCTGGTTCGCCGAGTAGTAGCCGGTGACCGCCGAGTAGAGGTTCGGCTGGTCGTAGGTGCGCTGGAACATGTAGTCGGTGCCGTCGGGCACCGAGTCGACGATCGGCGTGCCGTCGACGAGGATCGGGCCGCGCTGCACCTGGTAGCTCGCGAGCAGCGAGCGGGTGTTGCGGCCGTCGTCGGCGAGACTCGGCGCCTGGAACACCTGGATGTAGGTCGACGAGCCGAACAGGGCGAGGAACATCACCAGCACGAACACGCCCACGAGGCGGATGCTCTTGCTCATGCGGGACTCCTCTCGGCATCGGCGCGGACGGTGTCGGAGAGCCGCAGCAGGATCGCGACGATGATCCAGTTCGCGAGGAGGCTCGAGCCGCCGGCCGCGAGGAACGGGGTCGTCAGGCCGGTGAGCGGGATGACCCGGGTGACGCCGCCGACGACGATGAACACCTGGATCGCGATCACGAACGACAGGCCGGTCGCGAGCAGCCGGCCGAAGTCGTCGCCGCCCGAGTGGCCGATGCGCAGGCCGCGGGCGACGAGGATGAAGTAGAGCGCGAGCAGCGCGAACAGGCCGGCGAGGCCGAGTTCCTCGCCGAGGGCGGCGACGATGAAGTCGCTCTCGGCGAGCGGCGTGATGTCGGGCCGGCCCTGGCCGAGGCCGGTGCCGATGAGCCCGCCGTTCGCGAGGCCGAACAGACCCTGCACGAGCTGGTAGCTGCCGCCGACCGCCTCGTAGAGCTCGGGGTCGAGGGGGTTCAGCCAGGCGTCGATGCGGAACTGCACGTAGCCCCAGCTCGAGGCGAGCACCGCGCCGCCGGCGGCGAACAGCAGCGCGCCGATGATCACCCACGACACCCGGCCGGTGGCGACGAAGATCATCACGAGGAAGAGCCCGTAGTAGAGGAGCGCGGTGCCGAGGTCGCGCTGCAGCACGAGGATGCCCATGCACACGGCCCAGACCACGACGATCGGGCCGAGGTCGCGCATCCGCGGCAGCCGCATCCCGAGGAACCGGCGCGACACCATCGAGAGCGAGTCGCGGGCGGTGACGAGGTAGCCGGCGAAGAAGATCGCGAGCGCGATCTTCGCGATCTCGCCGGGCTGGAAGTTGAACGGGCCGACCGAGATCCACACGCGCGCGTTCGCCTCGGCGACCCCGAGGCCCGGGATGAGCGGCAGCAGCAGCAGCGCGAGCGCGCTGAGCCCGAAGAGATAGGTGTAGCGCTGCAGCACGCGGTGGTTGCGCAGCAGCACGAGCACGCCGATGCCGATGACGACGGCGAGGCCGGTGTAGATGATCTGCGCCGTCGACGACGACATCGACGAGCCGTCGACGCGGGGGTCGGCGAGGTCGAGCCGGTAGATCATCGCGATGCCGATGCCGTTGATCGTCGTCGCGATCGGCAGCAGGAACGGGTCGGCGCGGGGCGCGCGGAAGCGGAGCACGAGGTGCATCGCGAGGGTGAGCGCCATGACGCCGCCGACGAGCGTGAGCACCTGCGTGTCGAACGACCCCTCGACGCCGAACTGCACCTGCAGCAGCGCGCCGAGCACGACGATGTAGGCGAAGACGAGGAATCCGAGCTCCATGTTGCGCAGGCCCTGCCCGGTGGCCTCGCGCACGCCCCGGCGGTCAGCGGTGGTCTGCGACATCGCGCAACCTCTCCACGAGCGCCTGCGCATCCTCGAGCGTGGCGAACGGAATCGTCTGCTGCACCTGCGAGTGCTGGTAGGCGGGCAGCTCGTCGACGCGCACCTCGCTGCGCTCGACGACGTGGCTGAGCTCGATCGGCCCGAGCGTCGCGCGCACGCCCTGGTAGACGGCGACGTGCTCGTCGGAGACGCCGACGTAGTACTGCGTCTGCGTCCAGCTGTAGGCGAGGGTCGAGGCGCCGGCGATCAGGCCGAGCACGAGCAGCACGGCGGCCGCCCAGGTGACGCGGCGCCAGCGGCGGCGGCGGCGGTCCTCGGCGATGAGCTGCTCGAGGAACTCGTCGCTCGGCGGCACGAACTCCTCGTTCTCGGGGCGCGCGGCGAGCCGGCGGCGCGACTGCAGCACGTCGGGCACGATGCGGGTGACGCGGCGGCGCGGGGCGCGCGAGGTGTAGCGCAGCGGGTTCGAGGCGGCGCCGACGATGCGCGGGCGCATCTGCTCGAGCGGCTCGTCGCCGATCTCGAGGAGCACCACCGTGACGTTGTCGGGGGCGCCGTTGTCGAGGGCGAGCTGCACGAGGTCGTCGCAGAGCTCGCGCGACGACTCGGAGCGGCGGCCGAGCACCTCGGCGATCGCCGACTCGTCGACGTAGCTCGCGAGGCCGTCGCTGCAGAGCAGCCAGCGGTCGCCGGCGACGGCGGGCTGCACGTAGGTGTCGACGTCGGGGTCGGTCTCGACGTCGCCGAGCACGCGCATCAGCACCGAGCGGCGCGGATGCACGAGCGCCTCCTCGGGCGTGATGCGGCCGGCGTCGACGAGCCGCTGCACGAAGGTGTGGTCGACGGTGATCTGCGTCATCTCGTCGTCGTGGTAGCGGTAGACGCGCGAGTCGCCGATGTGGCCGATGACGAGCTCGTCGCCGACGAGGGTGATGAGGTCGGCGGTCGTGCCCATGCCCTTGAGCTCGGGATGCTCGGCGACCGCCTCGATGATGAGCTCGTTCGCCTCGTGGAGGAGGTCCTCGAGCGCTTCGCGGGCCTCCTCGACGGTCGCGAACGACTGGTCGCTGTCGGCGAGGTGCTTCACCGCGATCGACGAGGCGACATCGCCGCCGGCGTGGCCGCCCATGCCGTCGGCGACCCCGTGGAGGTGGGTGCCGACGAAGCCGGAGTCCTGGTTGTTCGACCGGACCCGACCGACGTGCGACACCGCGCCCGCGCGTACGAACTTCGTCATGCTCAGCGCAGCTCGAAGGTGGTCGTGCCGATGCGCACCGTGCGGCCCGGGCCGAGCGCGGTCGGCTGGCTCACGCGCTCGCCGTCGACGTAGGTGCCGTTGGTCGAGTCGAGGTCCTGGATCATCCAGGTGCCGTTCCAGTTGAGCAGGCGCGCGTGCCGGGTCGAGGTGTAGTCGTCCTGGATGACGAGGTCGGCGTCGCGGGCGCGGCCGATCGACACCGGCTCGCCGCGCAGCTCGAGCTCGTTGCCGCGCTTCGGGCCCGCGGTGATGACGAGCCGGGTGAGCTGGGCCTGGGTCGAGCCGCTGCTCTGCGGCGCGGGCGCCTGGGCGGGCGCGGATGCGGGGGCGGGGGATGCGGGGGCCCGGCCGGCCGGGGCGCCGGCGGGCACCGGCGCGGGCGCCGGCGCATCCTGCTTCGCCGCCTCGAAGGTCTGCTGGCGCGACTGCTCCATCGCCTTCGCGTAGTCCTTCGAGCGCGAGCCGAACAGGTCGCTGCGCAGCGCGTAGACGATCGAGAAGACGAAGATCCACATCACCGCGAGGAACGCGAGGCGGATCACGAGCAGGGTGAGTTCGCCGCTCATCGGCCGCCTCCCGGGGTCAGGCCGTTCTGCCGGGGCAGGCGGTTCTGCCGGGGGAGAAAGGCGGTGTCGTCGCTCGGGGGCGCCTGCGGCACCACCTTGAAGTGCAGCTGGGTGCGGCCGATCTCGATGAGCGAGTCGGGCTCGAGCACCGAGTGGGCGATGCGCCGGCCGTTGAGCTTCGTGCCGTTCGTCGAGCCGAGGTCGCGCACGCCGGCGCGCTGGCCGTCCCAGACGATCTCGACGTGGCGGCGCGAGGCGCCGGTGTCGTCGATGGTGATGTCGGCGTCCTGCCCGCGGCCGATGACGTTCGCGCCGACGCGCAGCGGGATGCGGCGGCCGTGCACGTCGACGACGGGGGTCCACAGCACCCGGCCCTCGACGGTGCGCGACTCGATGCGCAGCTGGCCCTCGGCGAGGGTGTCGTCCTCGAGGAGCTTCACGCTGAGGCCGCCGGCGAACTGGTAGCGCTGACGGGCGGCGTGCTGCTCGACCTCGTCGAGGAGCGAGTCGCGCAGCGAGTTGCCGAGGCCCGAGAGCCGGTCGTAGTCGGCGGGGGAGATGACGACGTGGAAGCGGTTCGGCACGAGCACCCGCTCGCGCGACACGATCGACGCGCGCGTGTCGAGCTCGCGCTTCAGCGCCGAGACGATCTCGACCGGCTGCAGGCCCGACTTGAACGTCTTCGCGAACGCCCCGTTGAAGGCGCGCTCGAGCCCGCGCTCAATCCTGTCGAGAAGTCCCACGGCGCTCCACTGGTCGGTCGGTCATCGTACGCAGTGTAGTCAAGTTCGCCGAACCGGGTCGAGCGCAGCCGGGAGCGCCGGTTCGCGCGATCGTCGTCGGGGTGGTAACGTTGGTCGTCGCGCGCGAGTGGCGGAATAGGCAGACGCGCACGGTTCAGGTCCGTGTGCCCGTGAGGGCGTGGGGGTTCAACTCCCCCCTCGCGCACCAGTGATGAGGCCCGCATCCCGATGAGGATGCGGGCCTCGTCCGTTCTCGGCAGTGCTTCCGCTTCTCTCCGGCAGCGCTGCCGTTTCACTTTTCTCGAATCCTCGTCGGGATCATGTCGAGCGTCGTCGTTCGGTGCCCGTCATGGAGGAAAGACATGCCCGCATCCCGTCCCCCGCTCCGGCCCCAGGCGCGCGCCGCCCACCGCCGACTCGCGCCGGCGCTCGTCGTCGCGGGGCTGCTCGCGGCGAGCGGCGCGCCCGTCCCGCCGGCGGCGGCGGCCGACACGGTCGTGACCACGAGCGCCGAGCTCATCCGCGCCATCGCCGAGGCGAACGCCGCGCCCGGACTCGACACCATCGTCGTCGAGGGCGGCATCGCGCTCGAGGCCGATCTCCCCGAGATCACCGACGACCTCGTGCTCCGCGGCGCGCAGAACGCGGTCATCGACGGCGGCGGCATGCACGCCGCGCTCACGGTGCGCGACACCGACGTGCTCGTCGTCGAGGGCGTCGCCTTCGAGGAGATCGCGGGCCACGCGATCAGCGCCTACGGCGTGAGCTCGCTGAGCCTCGTCGATGTGACCGTCGACACCGCCACCGCGTACGGCGTGTCGGTCTACGCCTACAGCGCCGACCGCAGCGAGTTGCGCGGCGTCGCCGTCACCGGCGCGCGCTACGACGGGGTGCGGGTGCGGCTCTTCGGCTCGGCCACCGCGCTGCTCGAAGACGTGCGGGTCGCTGATTCGGGCCGGATCGAGCCGGCGCAGCCCGAGCGGATGCGCGGCGGCCTCAGCATCGAGGCGGCGCAGTCGTCGTCGGTCGAGGCGACCGGCATCGGCTACACCGAGACCGCGGCCGGCCGCGACGACGGCGACGGCGCCTTCGCCGGGATCGTCGTGCACGCCGACGGCGGCGCGACCGCGACGCTCGCCGATGCGACCGTCGACGGCCCCCTCGACATCGCCCTGCAGCTCACCGCCGCCGGCTCGAGCGCGCTCGACGCCTCGGCCGTCTCGGTCGCCGGCGTCGCGGGGGAGACGGAGTACGCGATCGACCTCATGGCCACCGACGCGGCGCGGCTGGATCTCGCCGACGTCCACGTCGTCGACAGCGGCGCCGTGCTCGCGCAGCTCGACGACGATGCCGAGTTCTCCGGTGCGCGCATCGAGCTCGATCGCTCGGGAATCGAGGCCGCGTTCGGAGCGTTCGCGATGAGCGACGCCGCCGAGGGCCTCGTCGAACTGCGCGACACGACGGTGCGCGACGCGCCGGCCGCGGGGATGGAGCTCGTCGGCCTCGCGAACGCCGTGCTCGACTCGGTGACCATCGACGGCGCCGGCACGATCGCCACCTGGCCCGCGATGATGATGAGGGACAGCGACTCGGTGCGACTGACGAACTCGACCGTCTCCGACAACCACGGTGCGGGTCTCGTCGCGATGGACTCGTCGGTGCGGATCGAGTCGACCACGATCGCCGACAACGCGCTCGGGCAGTTCGCCCCGGTGCGCTCCTCGCTCGGCGGGATCGCCGCCGTGCACTTCCGCAGCAGCATCGTCTCGGGGCAGGCCGCCCTGGTGGCGCCGGTCGATGAGTCGGACGAGTCCGAGCTCGATCTCAGCGGTCTCACCAGCGAGTACACCCTCTGGAACGGCGTCGACGACGGCCTCGGAGCGCTGCTGCCGACGCTCGGCACCGGCAACCTCATCGACGTCGACCCGCGGCTCGAGCCGCTCGCCGACAACGGCGGCGCCACGCTCACCCGGATGCCGGCCGCGGGCAGCCCCGTCATCGACGCCGGCGACCCCGACCCGGTCGGCGCACCGGCGCTCGACCAGCGCGGCGCGGCGCGCATCGACGGCGTCATCGACATGGGATCGGTCGAGGCGGGGACGCTCGTGGAGCCGGGACCGACGGAGCCTGGTGCGACGGAGCCTGGCGAGACGGACCCGGGTGCGACGGAGCCTGGTGCGACGGAGCCGACGGGCGCCGAGCCCGGTGCGGTCGGCACGGCCGAGCCTCCGGCCGGTGACGATCACCGCGGACCGGGGTCCGGGACCGCCGATGCGACGACGTCCCCGGATGCCGCACCCCAGCGCGACCTGCCGACGACCGGAGCGGGCGGCATCGCCGGACCGCTGCTCGGCGCGATCGCCGCGGTGCTCGCGGGACTCGCGCTGCTCGGAAGGCGCCGGCTCAGCCCTGCTCGACGGCGGTGATGCGCACGCGCTGCAGGCCGTCGGAGGTCCGCGATGCGCTGAAGGAGCCCGCCGGCCGACGGCGCGCGCCGACCAGCGCGAACGCGGCGGCGAGCGCGAGCAGCCACACGATGGCGAGCCAGGCGAGGCGGGCAGCGCCCTCGACCGGCGCCACCAGGTGCTCGTCGACCGCGAGCAGCAGCGAGTTCATCAGCGCGTGCGCGAGCACCGCCGGCCACACCGAGCCGCTGCGCTCGCGCAGCGCGGCGAACAGCGGGCCGACGGCGGCGACGCTCGCGAGCGCGAGCGCCGCGCCGCCGATCGAGTCGAAGCCCTGCACGACGTTGATCGCGACGATCGGCAGGTGCCACACGGTCCAGATCGCGGTGGTGACGAGCGCGGTGAACCAGAAGCCGCGCGGTCGCAGCAGGGTGAACAGCCAGCCGCGCCAGCCGAGCTCCTCGCCGATCGAGGCGACGAGCATGATCGCGAACTGCGCGACGAGCGCGAGCCCGACGCCGACGGGATCGGCGGGCGACCGCCACTCGGCGATCCCGAGCGCGGTGCCGATCACCGGCTGCAGCGCCGCGATCGCGACGAAGACGACGAGCGCGAGCAGCAGACCCGGGCCGAACCGGCGGGTCGCGAACGCCTCGCCGAAGGCGGGGCGGCGGCCGGCCACGAGCATCCAGGTGGCGAGCGCCGCGACGAACGGCGCGAACATGCCGAGCGGCACGACGATCATGAGCAGATCCGGGTCGGCGCCGACGAAGAACGGCGCGGCGACGGCGGCGGTGAGGAGGAGCACGAGGGCGGTGAACACGGCGGCGCTGCGGCGCATGGCGGGGTCCTTCAAGGAGGGGTCCGGGTGTCGCTTCGGTCGGCTCCGACGCTAGTGACGCGCCGCGCGCCGCGGCACGGTGCCGGCCCCATCCCCGGCCAGGGGGCGGATGCGGGGGATCTCCCCCGGGTCGTGAGCCCCGCGTCGCCCGGGCGGTGCAGACTGGACCCATGCGCGAGCCCATCCCCGCCCTCGATCCCGCCGCCACCGTGCTCGACCGCGCCTCCCGCGCCCGGGCGCTCGCGGGGATTGCCGAGGGCGAGCTCGACCTGCTCGTCGTCGGCGGCGGCGTCACCGGCGCCGGCATCGCCCTCGACGCGGCCTCGCGGGGTCTGCGCGTGGGCGTCGTCGAGGCGCGCGACTGGGCGTCGGGCACCTCGGCGGCCTCGTCGAAGCTCGTGCACGGCGGCCTGCGCTACCTCTACCGGCTCGACGTGAAGCTCGTCGCCGAGGCCCTGCGCGAGCGGGGCCTGCTGCTCGACGTCACCGCCCCGCACCTCGTCAAGGCGCAGCCGTTCCTCTGGCCGCTGCTGCAGCCGTGGGTCGAGCGGCCCTACACGGCGGCCGGCATCGGCGTCTACGACGCGCTCGCCCAGTTCGGCGGCGGCGGCCGCAACGCGGTGCCGAACCAGCAGCACCTCGGCCGCCGGCAGGCGCTCGCGGCGATGCCGAGCCTGCGCGACGACGCGCTCATCGGCGCGGTGCGCTTCTACGACGCCCGCGTCGACGACGCCCGGCTCGTGCTCGCGCTCGTGCGCACCGCGCAGGGCCACGGCGCGATGCCGGTGAGCCGCGCGCGCGTCGAGTCGTTCGTGCGCGACGGCGAGCGGGTCGCGGGCGCGGTGATCGTCGACGCGCTCACCGGCGAGCGGCACGAGGTGCGCGCGAAGCACGTGATCGGCGCCGTCGGCGTGTGGACCGAGGAGCTGCAGCGGCTCGCGACCGACTCGCCGAAGCTGCGGGTGCTCGCGAGCAAGGGCGTGCACCTCGTCGTGCCGCGCGACCGCATCGCCGGCCACGACGGCGTGTTCGTGCGCACCGAGAAGTCGGTGCTGTTCATCATCCCCTGGCGCGACCACTGGCTCATCGGCACGACCGACACGCCCTACGAGGGCGACCTCGCGCATCCGGTCGCCGATGACGACGACGTCGACTACCTGCTCGAGCGGGCGAACGCGGTGCTGCGCGAGCCGCTCGGCCGCGGCGATGTGATCGCCACCTACGCGGGCCTGCGGCCGCTGCTGCGCCCGGTCGCCGACGGCGCCGCGTCGACGAAGGTCTCGCGCGAGCACACCGTCGCCGAGGTGGTGCCGGGGCTGTCGGCGATCGCCGGCGGCAAGCTCACCACCTACCGGGTGATGGCCGAGGACGCCGTCGACTTCGCGATCGAGCGCGCCGGCCTCGTCGGCCGCGCGAGCGTCACCGCCCGGCTGCCGCTCGTCGGCGCGGCCGGCTACCGGGGCTGGCAGGGCGCCGTGGATGCGGTGGGCTCGGCGACCGGCCTCGGCGCCGACCGCGTGCAGCGGCTGCTCGACCGCTACGGCGACGAGCTGCCGCGCCTGATCGAGCTCGTCAGCGCCGACCGGTCGCTCGCCGAGCCGCTCGCGGGAGCGCCCGAGCATCTGCGCGCCGAGGTCGCCTACGCGGTGACCCACGAGGGCGCGCTCGACCTCGGCGACGTGCTGCGCCGGCGCCTGCGGGTGTCGATCGAGCAGCCCGCCGGCGGCGCGGGCGCCCTCGACGAGGCCGCCGCGATCGCGGGGCCGCTGCTCGGCTGGGATGCCGCCGAGACCGAGGCGGCGAAGGCGCGGTTCCTCGCCGGCGACTGATCGGGCGGCGCCGCGGCGGCTCAGTCGCGCACGACCTCGCGGCGGGTGTCGGGGAGGCGGCGGGTGAGGCCTCGGCGGTCGAGCAGCTCGAGCAGCGGGATCGCGACCCGGCGGGTGGTGCCGAGCGCCTGCCGCGCCTCGCTCGCGGTGAAGGGCTGCGGCAGCCGCGCGAGCTCGCGGGCGGCGCGGGCCGGCGCATCCGGTCGCAGCACCACGCCGTCGGCGATGCGCACGAGCCGGCCCACGCGCTCGGCGGCGGCGAGCTCCTTCGGCCCGAGCCGCAGCGCCGCGAGGTCGTCGGCCTCGGGCGCCGCGAAGGGCCGCTCGCCGAGCCGGCGCTCGAGCTCGGCGACGCCGCGCTCGGCCGCGCCGAGGCTCGCGGCCGCCCCGGGCATCCGGATGCGGCCGGCGACCACCTCGAGGCGCGCGAGCCGCACGACCGCGCCCGCGAGCCGGGCGTCGGGCAGGCGCAGCGCGTCGACGGCGGCGTCGCGGGTGAGCCCCGGCGAGAGCGGATCGCGCTCGGCGTCGGCGGTGACCGCGGTGCGCAGCCGGCGGGCCCAATCCGCGAGCGCGGGCTTCGCGACGAGCCAGTCGCCGACGCGCAGGAGTCCGTCGGGCAGCGGGTCGTCGACCGCGAGGCCGAGCCGGGCGAGCGCGTCGGCGGGGGCGGCGCCGCGCCGCGACACCTCGTGCGCGAGGTCGCCGGCCGGGTCGAGCCGTTCGAGCTCGGCGGCGCGCCGGGTGCCCGCGCCGCGGCGGCGCAGCACCGGCGGGTCGACGTCGAGCAGCTGCACGCCGCCGACCACCGAGCGGCCGCCCGGATCGCGCAGCACCATCCGGTCGCCGAGCCGCAGCGGCAGCGGCCGCTCGAGCCGCAGCCGCACGTGATCGGGGCCGAAGGGGCGCAGATGCGCGGGCACCGCCGCCGAGCCGACGTGCACGATCAGCTGCTCGGGCAGGTCGTCGAGCGCGGCGCCCGACACCCGCCGGGCGTCGACGGTCGCGGTGCGGTGCCAGGCGCCGGGGGAGAGCAGCGCATCCCCCCGCCCCGCCGCCTCGACCGGGATGCCGCGGAGGTTGAGCGCCACCCGCTGCACGCCGACCGCCTCGTCGAGCCGCTCGCCGCGCGATTGGATGCCGCGCACCTCGACGCGGTGGCCGTCGCCGAGCTCGAACGCGTCGCCGCGGGCGATGCGGCCGGCACTCAGCGTGCCGGTGACGACGGTGCCGGCGCCCGCGATCGAGAACGAGCGGTCGATCCACAGCCGCACCGGCGCGGCGTCGTCGGCCGGCGGCACCGTCGCGAGCACGTCGTCGAGCGCGGCGCGCAGCGCGTCGAGGCCGGCGCCGGTGCGCGCCGACACCGGCACGATCGGGGCGGCGGCGAGGCCGGTCGGCGCGAGCCGCTCGCGGATCTCGGCGCTCGCGGCGGCGAGCTGCTCGGCGCTCGCGAGGTCGGTGCGGGCGAGGGCGACGACGCCGTGGCGGATGCCGAGCGCCGCGGCCGCCGCGAGGTGGTCGCTCGACTGCGGCTGCCAGCCCTGGTCGGCGGCAACGACGAAGAGCACCACCGGCGCGGGGCCGAGGCCGGCGAGCATGTTGCCGAGGAATCGCTCGTGGCCGGGCACGTCGACGAACGCGAGCCGGCGCCCGCTCGGCAGGTCGGTCCAGGCGAAACCGAGGTCGATGGTGAGGCCGCGGCGGCGCTCCTCGTCCCAGCGGTCGGGTTCGATGCCGGTGAGCGCGCGCACGAGCGTCGACTTGCCGTGGTCGACGTGGCCCGAGGTGGCGACGACGAACGAGCGGGTCACGGGGCCGCGGTCCCGTCGGCGGCGAGCGCGGGCCCGAGCCCGTCGAGCGCCGCGGCGATCGCGGCGGCGAGCCGCTCGTCATCGGCGGGCGGGATGCAGCGGAGATCGACGAGGCAGCGCCCCTCGTGCACGCGCGGCAGCACCGCCGGATCGCCGAGCCGCAGCCGGGCGGCCGCGGCCTCCGGCAGCGCGAGCGCCCAGCCGGGCAGCGGCACGCCGACGCCCCCGCCGCCGCCGACGCGGCCGTCGTGCGCGACGACGCGGAGCGGCGGCAGCGCCTGGGTCGCTGAGCTCGCCGAGGCCCCTGCGCCTGTCGAGACCCCTGAGCCTGTCGATGGGTCAGGGCGCGCTTCGACGGGCTCAGTGCTCTGGTGGGCTGGGTTCGGGCGTACTTCGACGGGCTCAGTGCTCTGAGCGGCCCCTGAGCCTGTCGAAGGGATCGGGTGCGCTTCGACGGGCTCGGCGCGCTGCGCGACGGGCGCCGTGCTCCGGTGGGCGGCCGCGATCGCGGTGTCGACCCGTGCCGCGAGGCGCTCGGTGCGCGCCCGCAGCGCCGCCGCATCCGCATGCAGCGCCGTGCGCACCGGCGACTCGCCGGCGGCGACCGTCGCCTCGAGCGCGGCGAGCGCGAGCTTGTCGGCGCGCACCGCGCGGGCGAGCGGATGCCGGGCGATCGTCGCGATGAGCTCGGCGCGGCCGAGCAGCACGCCCGCCTGCGGACCGCCGAGCAGCTTGTCGCCGCTGAACACGACGACATCGGCGCCGTCGCGCAGGGCGGTCGCCGCATCCGGCTCGTCGGGCAGCGCCGCATCCGGTGCGAGCAGGCCCGAGCCGAGGTCGACGACGAGCGGCACCCCCGCATCCCGGCACATCGCCGCGAGCTCGGGCACGCCGACCTCGGCGGTGAAGCCGTCGACGCGGTAGTTGCTCGGATGCACCTTGAGCACGCAGCCGGTTTCCTCGCCGATCGCCTCGCGGTAGTCGGCGGGATGCGTGCGGTTCGTCGTGCCGATCTCGCGCAGCCGCGCGCCGGTCGAGGCGATGAGGTCGGAGAGCCGGAAGCCCGCGCCGATCTCGATGAACTCGCCCCGGCTCAGCACCACCTCGCGGCCCCCCGCGGGGCGGCCCGGCGCCGGCGACGCCCCGGCGAGGGCGGTGGTCGCGAGCACGAGCGCGGCGGCAGCGTTGTTCACGACGAGCGCGTCCTCGGCGGCCGGGCAGGCGCGCAGCAGCGCCGCCCGCATCCCCGCGCCGCGGCGCGAGCGCGCGCCCGAGGCGAGATCGAGTTCGAGGTCGACGTAGCCCGCCGCCGTGGCGACCGCCTCGCGGGCCGCGGCCGACAGCGGCGCGCGGCCGAGGTTCGTGTGCACGAGCACGCCGGTGGCGTTGAGCACGGGCCGCAGCGAACCGGGCCGCGCATCGCCGACGACGGCGCGCACCTCGTCGGCGACCGCATCCGGGTCGAGCTCGCCGCGGCGCGCGCGGTCCTGCACGGCGCGCACGAGGTCGGCGACCACCCGCTCGCCGACCGCGCCGGCCGCCGCGCGCACCTCGGGCAGCGCGAGCAGCTCGTCGGTGCGGGGGATGCGGCGGCGCGGGTCGTGCACGAACGGCTCCATCGGGCTGGGGGCTTGGCGGAGGCGGACGGGAATCGAACCCGCCAGACCGAGCTGCTCGGTCTCACCGGTGTTGAAGACCGGGGGGCCCACCAGGACCCGGACGCCTCCATCCGCGCCAACCTACCACCGCGCTACCATCGGGCCGCATGAGCGAAATCGTCGACCAGCCCAGACTCACGACCATGGCCGCCGGCGGCGGCTGCGCCTGCAAGATCCCGCCCGGCGAGCTCGAGGACGCCGTCGCCGCGCTCGCCGGCCAGCACTACGACTCGGTGATCGTCGGCCTCGACGACGGCGACGACGCCGCCGCGGTGCGCATCGAGAACGGCCTCGCGGTGCTCTCGACCGCCGACTTCTTCACGCCCGTCGTCGACAGCGCCTACGACTGGGGCCGCATCGCCGCGACGAACGCGCTCAGCGACATCTACGCGATGGGCGGCACGCCGGTCGTCGCGATCAACCTCGTCGGCTGGCCCCGCGAGCGGCTGCCGATGGAGCTGATGACCGAGGTGCTGCGCGGCGGGCTCGACATCGCGAAGCAGGTGTCGGTGCCGGTGATCGGCGGCCACTCGATCGACGCGCCCGAGCCGATCTACGGCATGGCGGTCACCGGCACCGCCGACCCCGACCGGCTCATGCGCAACGACGCCGCCGAGGCCGGCCTGCCGATCACGCTGACGAAGCCGATCGGCGTCGGCATCCTCAACAACCGCCACAAGCGCACCGGCGAGGTGTTCGCCGAGGCGGTCGAACTGATGACGACGCTGAACGCCGACGCCTCGCGCGCCGCGGTCGAGGCCGGGGTGCGGGCCGCGACCGACGTCACCGGCTTCGGGCTGCTCGGCCACCTCTACAAGATGTGCCGCGCCTCGGGCGTGGGCGCGGTGATCGACTCGAGCGCGGTGCCGATCCTCGACGCGGCGCGCCGCTCGATCGAGGAGGGCTACGTGTCGGGCGGCTCGCAGCGGAACCTCGCCTGGGTGCACGAGCACCTCGACGCGGATGCCGGGGTCACCGACGACGACCTGCTGCTGCTCGCGGATGCGCAGACCTCGGGCGGCCTGCTCGTCGTCGGCGAGGTGCCCGGGCACCCGGTGATCGGCGAGACGGTCGCCGGCGACGCCCGCATCCGCATTCGGTAAGGGGCGCCGGGCCCTTCACCGGTCGGTGCCGCGACGGTCGGTGCCGCGACGGTCGGTGCCGCGACGGTCGGTGCCGCGCCAACCGGTGCCGCGCCAACCGGTGCCGCACTCACCGGCACAGTACCGGCACCCGCTAGCACCCGGCATGCCTCGGGTATGTGACCCCGCTGTGGACATCTGGGCCTGCCGCGGACAAGTGTCCCTGGCGCTGCAGGGTCACTTGTCGCCGCGAGGGTCACATGCCGAGGGTATGTGCGGTGTGCAATGCGGGGGGCAGATGCAGCGGGGCGCCAGCGATCGGGGTCGATGATCTGACCTCAGCGGCCGGGGCCCGGCGTGCACGTACCCCCGGTATGTGACCCTGTGGCGAACATCTGCACCTGCTGCCGACAAGTGACCCTGGCACTGCATGGTCAGTTGTCGCCGCGAGGGGCACATACCGAAGGTATGTGCGGTGGGCATTGCGGAGGTGCGGGCAGATGCGGCAGGGCTCCATCGATCGATGGTCGATAGTCTGCCCTCGATGGCCGGGGCCCGGCGTGCACGTACCCCCGGTATGTGACCCTGTGGCGAACATCTGCACCTGCTGCGGACAAGTGACCCTGGCGCTGCAGGGTCACTTGTCGCCGTGAGGGTCACATGCCGAGGGTATGTGTCGGGCGCGGTGCGGCAGCGTGGGTGTGCGCGGAGCGAGCGCGTCGAACGAGCGAGCGGGCCGACCGGGTGAGCGGGCCGACCGGGTGAGCGGGCCGAACGAGCGAGCGGGCCGAACGAGCGAGCGGGCCGAACGAGCGAGCGGGCCGAACGAGTGAGCGGGTCGAACGAGCGAGCGGGCCGAACGAGTGAGCGGGCCGAACGGGTGAGCCGGGGTGCGCGGAGCGCGCGGGCGCCGCTACTCGGCGGTGGTGATCGAGTCGTGGGTGATGCCGGCGGCGCGGCGGGCGGCGAGGCGGGCCTTCTGCGGCTCGACGACGTGGCGCGGGTCGCGGGTCGACTCGATGCCGGCGTCGAGCACGCCGAAGCGGGTGAGCGCCGAGGCGGCGGCGAGCGAGAGGCCCGAGGCGACGGCGACGATCCGCGAGCGGCCGGCGAACAGCGCGCCGACGCCGCCGGCGATCGCGAGGATCTCGGCGGCCTTGAGCATCTTGCCCGGCGCGCCGGTCTCGAGCGGCTCGCGCTCGGCGGGATGCATGTCCTCCTTCATGAGGTGCATCGCGGCGACGTCGGCGGCGACGCCCGCGACCGCGAGCATCCGGGCCGGCTTCGTCTCGGCGGTCGGCGTGGTGATCATCGCGACGCCCGAGGCGGCGAGCGAGGCCGAGCCGGCGAAGACGTACGGCAGGTGCTTGCGGCCGGCGTTCCACACCGGGTTCGCGGTGTCGGCGATGAGCACCGCGGTGTAGGTGGCGAGCGGCGCGGCGAGCGCGGCGGCGCCGACGCCGGCG
>JAAYAS010000273.1 GCA_012719255.1 Microbacteriaceae bacterium
ACGAGTCAGCTCATCGTCATCACCCACCAGAAGCGCACGATGGAGATCGCCGACGCGCTCTACGGCGTCTCGATGCACCGCGACGGCATCTCCACCGTCGTCGGCCAGCGCATCCGCGAGCTCGCCCCCGTCGGCGACGGCGACGACTGACCCGGTCGAGCGATTCCCCGGGCGCACCGGCTATCGTGAGCGGGACCTGCGCAGAGGATCGTTCGGGAAATACTGACCGATCGGTCACTTTCATGGGTAGGCTGTTGGCACCCGGTTGCTCGCGCGAGCCGGAAACCCATCCGACGAAGGAGTCGCATATGTCAGATCCCACCGTTACCGAGCCGGCATTCCTCACGCACAAGACCGTGCACGCGGCGATCGTCCGCGGCGTGGACGTGCCGGTCGAGGACATGATCCGCTTCCTCGACGCCGCGTTCACCGCGCTGCGCGCCGCGTCCGACGCGGCCGCCATCGCGGTCGACGGCTCGGGCTTCAGCGTCTACCACACCGAGCTCGAGGGGCGGATCAGCCTCGACGCCGGCTTCCCGCTCATCGCCGCGCTCAACGCGCCCGTCGAGTTCAACGGCGTCACCATCGAGCCGGGCGAGCTCGCCGGCGGCGACCTCGCCCGCGCCGTGCACACCGGCCCCTACACCGAGCTGCGCGCGAAGTGGCAGGAGTTCCTCGGCAACCTCGAGGAGCAGGGCAAGAGCCCGAAGATGCCGTACGTCGAGGTGTACCGCAACGTGCCCTCGCCGCAGACCGAGCCCTGGAAGCTGCGCACCGACCTCTTCGCCTACGTCTAGGCCGAAGCCCCTCGCGCGGCGCGGCGGATGCGGCCCCCGACCGGGGCGCCGCATCCGCCGTTCGCGTCTCCGCGCCGAGTTCGCCTCGAAATCGCCGCTGCAACCATCTCGACCGGTACTCGCGCCCGCAAGTACCGGTCGAGATCGGCGGCGGTGTCGGTTCGGATGGCACCAGCCCCGTGACACGCCGAGTTCGCGGCGTGCCGCTCCGCTGGCGCCACCACCGGCACGCGGGACGATGGGAGCGCGCAGACCGACCCCGGTCGAGGCTCCCGGCCCATTCCCGGCCCGGCGGCACTAGCGTGACGCGCGACAGCGCATCCCAGCCGGCGACGGCGCATCCGAGCCGGCGACGCGCATCCCAGCACCGAGGAGCGACGGCCATGTCGACGATCACCGATCCCGAGTACATCGACTTCCCCGGCACGCCGACCGCGGTCGTGCGGCGCGAAGCGCTGCCCGTCGCCGAGATGGTCGAGTTCATGGACTCGACCTTCCGCGCGCTCGGCGCCGCGATCGGGGCGGGGCTGGTCGCGCCGACCGGTCCGGCGTTCTCGCGCTACGACACCGAGTTCACCGACACGGTGACGATCGAGGCCGGCTTCCCGGTCGCCGAGCCGCTGGCCGGGCCGATCGAAGCGGCCGAGCCCGGCGGGCCGACGGTCGTCGGCTCGTCGCTGCCGGCCTGCGAGCTCGCGACCGCGAAGCACATCGGCCCCTACGACGGCCTGCCGGAGGCGTGGGCCGAGTTCGCCGGCCGCATCGCCGCGTCGGGCCGCGCGCTCGGCATGCCCGTGTGGGAGGCCTACGACACCGAGCCCACCCCCGACACCGACCCCGCGACCCTCGTCACCGGGCTCGCCGTGCCGGTGATCGCGCGGGCCGAGTAGCCGCGTGGCCGCCCGCGCCGACTCGTGGGACCGGCTCGCCCCGCGCTACGACGCGGCGAGCGCGCCGATCGAGCGGCGGTTCTTCGCCGCGGCCCGAGCGTGGGTCGCCGAGCGGGCGGTGGGCGAGGTGCTCGAGCTCGCGGTCGGCACCGGCCGCACCTTCGAGCACTACGGCCCCGACGCCGCGGTCACCGCGACCGACGTCAGCGCGGGGATGCTCGCGCTCGCCCGCGAGCGGGCCGCGCGGCTCGGCCTCGAGGCGCGCTTCGCGCAGGCGGATGCGGCGCGGCTGCCGTTCGGCGACGGCGAGTTCGACAGCGCGGTGATGCTGTTCTCGCTCTGCGGCGTCGACGACGTCGGCGCGGTGGTCGCGGAGGCGGCGAGGGTGCTGCGTCCCGGCGGCCGGCTGCTGCTCGCCGATCACGTCGCGGCGGCGAACCCGCTGCTGCGGGCGGGGCAGCACCTGCTCGAGCCGCTCGCGATCGCGCTGCACGGCGAGCGGTTCACGCGCCGGCCGATGCGCGAGGTGCGCGCGCTCGGGCTCGAGGTCGTCGAGTCGCGCCGCACGCACGGCGGCCTCATCGAGGCGCTGCACGCGCGGACGGGCTCGCGGGCCGGCTAGCGGCGGGCGCTACCCGACGAGCTCGACGAGCCGGTCGAGCGAGCGCTCCCAGCCGTCGCGGTGGCCCTCGGCGGCCTCCGGGTCGGTGAACCCGGCGTGCACGAGCTCGAGGTCGGTGTCGCCGCCGTCGGCCTCGGCGAGCGAGATCGCGACGTGCGTCGCCGGCTCGGGCTCGGGCATCCAGCCCCAGGTGAAGGCGAGCAGCGACTCGGGCACGACCTCGGTGTACTCGCCGACCGCGACGTACTCGCCGCCCATGTCGGCGCGGTACTCGCCGCCGACGCGCGGGTCGGCGGCGACGGCGAGCTCGAGCTCGGGGTTGGGGCAGAACCAGCGGTCGAGCAGCCCGGGCTCGACGAGGTGGCGCCACACGGTCGGGCGGTCGGCGTTGAGGGTGCGGCGCACGCGCGCCTCGGGGGTCGTCATGCCGGGATGCTCGCCCACCGGCCCGTGCGGCCGCTGGGCGCCGCATGGGGATGCGCTGACGGTGGCAGGCGGGGGAGCGCCGCGGGCGGCTCCGGTCGGGCTCGTGTCGGGGGCCCGTGGGAGGATCGACGGAACATGGCCGCACTGCTTCCCGACCTCATCCCCTCGCTCGCCGACCCCGACGCCCCGAACGATCCCGACCTCGTGCTCGAGGCGTTCCTCGACTGGACCGCCGACCGCGGCATCGAGCTCTACGAGGCGCAGGAGGAGGCGGTGATGCACCTCGCGGGCGGGGCGAACGTCGTGCTCGCGACGCCGACCGGCACGGGCAAGTCGCTCGTCGCGGTCGCCGCGCACGCCTTCTGCATCGCCGAGGGCGGCACGACCTACTACACGGCGCCGATCAAGGCGCTCGTCAGCGAGAAGTTCTTCTCGCTCGTCGAGATCTTCGGCCCGGAGCGGGTCGGCATGGTCACCGGCGACAGCTCGGTGAACCCCGAGGCGCCGATCATCTGCTGCACGGCCGAGATCCTCGCGAACAAGGCGCTCCGCGAGGGCGAGGGCGCCGACGTCGACCAGGTGGTGATGGACGAGTTCCACTACTACGGCGACGACCAGCGCGGCTGGGCGTGGCAGGTGCCGCTGCTGCTCCTGCCGCGCGCGCAGTTCCTGCTGATGTCGGCGACGCTCGGCGACACCGACCGGCTGCGCGCCGACCTCGGCCGCCGCACCGGCCGCCCCACCGAGCTCGTCGCCGGCGCGACCCGGCCGGTGCCGCTGAGCTTCGAGTACGTGCTCACGCCGGTGCACGAGACGATCGAGCGGCTGCTCGACGAGAACGAGGCGCCGGTGTACCTCGTGCACTTCTCGCAGGCGGCGGCGGTCGAGCGGGCGCAGGCGATCTCGAGCATGCGGGTCGCCACCCGCGAGCAGCGGGATGCGATCGTCGAGGCGATCGGCGCGTTCCGCTTCACGACGGCGTTCGGCCGCTCGCTGTCGCGCTGGCTGCGGCAGGGCATCGGCGTGCACCACGCGGGCATGCTGCCCCGCTACCGCCGGCTCGTCGAGGTGCTCGCGCAGCGGGGGCTGCTGCGCGTGATCTGCGGCACCGACACGCTCGGCGTCGGCATCAACGTGCCGATCCGCTCGGTGCTCATCACCGCGCTGTCGAAGTTCGACGGCAACCGGATGCGGCACCTCACGGCCCGCGAGTTCCACCAGATCGCGGGGCGCGCGGGCCGCGCCGGCTACGACGACCACGGCACCGTCGTCGTCGAGGCCCCCGACCACGTCGTCGAGTACGAGGCCGCGGTGACGAAGGCGGCGGGCGACCCGAAGAAGCAGCGCAAGATCACCCGCAAGCAGCCGCCGAAGGGCTTCGTGAACTGGACCGAGGCGACCTTCGAGCGCATCGTGAACGCCGAGCCCGAGACGCTCACGAGCCACATGCACATGACGAGCGCGATGCTCGTCAACGTCGTCGCCCGCGGCGGCGACGTGCTCGCGAACCTGCGCGACCTCTGCTTCGACAACCACGAGCCGCGGGCGGCGCAGTACGCCCTCGCCCGGCGGGCGATCGCGATCGGCCGCACGCTCATCGAGGCCGGCGTCATCGAGATCGACCGCACCCGGCCCGTGCCCGGCACGAACCGGCCGGTGCTCGAGCTCACGCTCGACCTGCAGCCGAACTTCGCGCTCAACCAGCCGCTGTCGCCGTTCGCGCTCGCGGTGCTCGAGGTGCTCGATCCCGAGCCGCGGCCCGATTCGGTCGGCACCGGCAACTACGCACTCGACGTCGTCAGCGTCATCGAGTCTACCCTTGACGACCCGCGGCCGCTGCTCATGTCGCAGCAGTTCAAGGCCCGCGGCGAGGCGGTGAACGCGATGAAGGCCGACGGCGTCGAGTACGACGAGCGGATGGAGCGGCTCGAGGAGATCTTCTGGCCGAAGCCGCTCGAGGAGCTGCTCGAGCAGGCCTACGACGAGTTCGCCGAGACCCAGCCCTGGGTGCGCGACTTCGAGCTGCGGCCGAAGTCGGTGGTGCGCGACATGTACGAGCGGGCGATGAGCTTCGCCGAGTTCATCGCGTTCTACGACCTCGCCCGCTCGGAGGGGCTCGTGCTCCGCTACCTCTCCGACGCGTACCGGGCGCTGATGCACACCGTGCCCGACGACGCCGTCGACGACGAGCTCGACGACCTCATCGAGTGGCTCGGCGTGCTGGTGCGGCAGGTCGACTCGTCGCTCGTCGACGAGTGGGCCGAGCTGGTCGCGCCGGTGGATGAGGACGGGCAGCCGGTCGTGCCGCCGTCGCCGCCGAGCGTCGTCGTGAACACGCGCGCGTTCACGGTGCTCGTGCGCAACGAGCTGTGGCGGCGCGTGCAGCTCGCCGCCCTCGAGCGCGACGCCGAGCTCGAGGCGCTCGACGCCGACATCGACTGGCCGGGCGTGCTCGACGACTACTTCGACGAGTACGACGACATCCTCGTCGACGCCGCGGCCCGCTCGCCGCAGTTCTGCCGCATCGACACCGGCCGTCAGCAGGCCGGGTTCTGGGATGCGGAGCAGACGATCGTCGACGAGCGCGGCGACCACGCCTGGCGCATCCGCGCCGAGGTCGACCT
>JAAYAS010000274.1 GCA_012719255.1 Microbacteriaceae bacterium
CAGCGGCAGCATCCGCTCGCGGGCGAGGTCCTGCATGACGATCGAGGTCGAGGTGCGCGAGACCGGCTCGAGCCGCGCGATGCGCTCGATGACGCGCTGCAGGTCGGCGTTCGAGCGGGCGGCGATGCGCACGAGCACGTCCCACTGGCCGGCGAGGGTCGCGCAGTCGATCACCTCGGGGATGCCGAGCAGCTGCGCGTCGAGCGCCTCGGTGCCGACGCGCTGGTCGATCTGCAGCATCGTCACCGCCTGCACGGCGTACCCCATCGGCCCCGGGTCGAGCCGGGGAAGGATCTCGACGAGCGCGCCCGACTCCTTCATGCGCGCGAGCCGCGCCTGCACGGTGGGCCGGGCCACGCCGAGCTCCTTCGCCGCCTGCAGGATGCTCGTGCCGGGCTCGTTCGTGAACAGCTCGATGATCCGATAGTCGAGTCGATCCATGCGTCATTGCACCTCGATGTCGAAAAGTTGTATTCAGAATGTACAACGATGGTGGGCAATTGGCCAACGACCTGCTAAGTTTCTCGAGTACACCAGGTCCACGCACCGATCACCGGTCCCCACCGGAGCGCAGCGGCCACGACGCAGTGGTCGCCCCGTCGGCGCGGAGTCAGCAGAGACAAAGGAGTCCTCCCGCATGCGTACTCGCAAGTTCCTCGGCGGCGTCGCCCTCGCCGCCGCCACCGTCCTCGCCCTCGCCGGTTGCGCCGGCAATGGCACCCCGGCCGCGACCGACGGCGCCGACGGCGGCTCGACCGGCGGCGACGCCACCGGCGAGTCGTACCGGATCGGCATCTCGCAGCTCGTGCAGCACCCGGCCCTCGACGGCGCGACCGCCGGCTTCCAGCGCGCCTTCGAGGAGGCGGGCATCGACGTCGAGTTCGACGTGCAGAACGCGAACGGCGAGCAGTCGACCGCCGTCACGATCGCGCAGACCTTCGCGAGCGACTCGAGCATCGACCTCGTGCTCGCCGTCGCCACCCCGGCCGCGCAGGCCGCCGCCACCGCGATCACCGACCGCCCGGTGCTGTTCACCGCGGTCACCGACCCGGTCGCCGCCGAGCTCGTCGAGAGCAACGAGGCGCCCGGCGGCAACATCACCGGCACCACCGACATGCAGCCGGTCGCCGACCAGATCGCGCTGATCAAGGAGATCGACCCCGAGGCGAGCACCGTCGGCATCGTCTACGCCTCGGGCGAGGTGAACTCGCAGATCCAGGTCGACCTCGCGCAGGAGGCCGCCGACGAGCTCGGCCTCGAGCTGAAGACCGCGACGGTCACCACCGTCAACGACATCCCTGACGCCCTCGGCTCGCTCGGCGACATCGACGCGCTCTACGTGCCGACCGACAACATGCTCGTGTCGGGCATCGACGCGCTGATGCAGTTCGCCGAGACGAACCAGCTGCTCGTCGTGACCGGCGACTCGGGCCCCGTCGAGGAGTCGGGCGCCGTCGCCACCCTCGGCCTGAACTACGAGGAGCTCGGCTACCAGACCGGC
>JAAYAS010000275.1 GCA_012719255.1 Microbacteriaceae bacterium
GACGCCCGTACCCCGGTCGGGATCGTCGCCGCCCACACCGACTCGCCCGGCTTCCGGCTGAAGCCGGTCGCCCACCGCGGTCTGGAGGGCTGGTGCAGCGTGAACGCGGAGGTGTACGGCGGGCCGCTGCTCAACTCGTGGCTCGACCGCGACCTCCGCGTCGCCGGCCGGCTCTCGCTCGCCGGCGGCCGCTCGGCGCTCGCCGCCACCGGCGCGATCGCCCGCATCCCGCAGCTCGCGGTGCACCTCGACCGGCAGGTGAACGCCGAGGGGCTGAAGCTCGATCGCCAGAAGCACACCCGCGCGGTGCTCGGCCTCGAGGGCGCGCCGGGCCTCGACGGCGGCGCGCTCGCGCTGCTCGCCGAGGCGGCCGGCGTCGACCCCGACGAGGTGCTCGGCGTCGACGCCTTCCTCGCCGACGCGCAGCCCGCGGCCCGGCTCGGCGCCGACGGCGGGCTCATCGCCTCGAGCCGGCTCGACAACCTCATCAGCGTGCACGCCGGGCTCGGGGCGCTGCTCGCCGCCGAGCCACGCGGCGTCGTGCCGGTGCTCGCCGCCTTCGACCACGAGGAGGTCGGCTCGGCGACCCGCAGCGGCGCCGGCGGGCCGCTCCTCGAGGAGGTGCTCGACCGCATCCGCGCCGGCCTCGGCGGCGACGCCGGCGACCGCATGCGCGCCCACGCCGCGAGCTGGATCGTCTCGAGCGACGTCGGCCACGCGGTGCATCCGAACTACCCCGAGCGGCACGACGACGACGTGCGGCCGCTCGCCGGACGCGGCCCGATCGTGAAGATCAACGCCGACCAGCGGTACACGACCGACGGCGCGGGGGAGGCGCTCTGGCGCGAGTGCTCGGCCCGGGCCGGCGCCGAGGTGCAGGCGTTCGTGTCGACGAACACCATCCCCTGCGGCTCGACGGTCGGCCCGATCATGGCGACCCGGCTCGGCCTGCGCACCGTCGACGTCGGCGTGCCGATCCTCTCGATGCACTCGGCCCGCGAGCTCGCGGCGCTCGACGACATCGTCGCGCTCGAGGCGGTCGTGCGCGAGTTCCTGTCGACCGCGCACTAGGATGGACCCCTGCGGCTGCGCCGGATCCGGGCGCGCCGCCCCACCGACCCCACGACGAGAGCAGGAGCAATGGCCGGACACTCCAAGTGGGCGACGACGAAGCACAAGAAGGCCGCGCTCGACGCGAAGCGCGCCAAGTCGTTCGCCAAGCTGATCAAGGGCATCGAGGTCGCCGCGAAGCTCGGCGGCCCCGACCCCGCGGGCAACCCGTCGCTCGCCGAGGCGATCCACAAGGCGAAGAAGCTCTCGGTGCCGAACGACAACATCGACCGCGCCGTGAAGCGCGGCGCCGGCCTCACCGGCGAGTCGATCGCCTACGACGAGATCATGTACGAGGCGTACGCCCACGGCGGCGTCGCGATGCTCATCGAGTGCCTCACCGACAACAAGAACCGCGCCGCCGCCGAGACCCGCCTCGCCGTCGGCCGCGCCGGCGGCAGCATGGCCGACCCCGGCTCGGTGTCGTTCAACTTCGAGCGCAAGGGCGTCATCGCCGTGCCGAAGACCGACGGCGAGCCCACCGAGGACGACCTCCTCCTCGCCGGCCTCGACGCCGGACTCGAGGACGTGCTCGACCACGGCGAGCTGTTCGAGCTGCGCACCGAGGCGAGCGACCTGCACGCCGTGCGCGACGCGCTGAAGGAGGCCGGCGTCGACTACGACTCGGCCGAGGCCGAGTTCGTCGCGAACGTGCTCGTGCCCGTCGACGCCGAGACCGCGAAGAAGGTGCTCGGCGTCATCGACGCGCTCGAGGACCTCGACGACGTGCAGAACGTGTTCACGAACATGGAGATCCCCGACGAGGTGCAGGCGCAGCTCGACGAGGAGGACTAGTGCCGCAGGCGGCCGGCGCCGCGCCCGAGCGCGCGGGCCGGCGCATCCTCGGCATCGACCCGGGGCTCACGCGCTGCGGCGTCGGCGTCGTCGACGTCGGCGCCGGCCGCCGCTGCACGCTCGTGGAGGTCGGGGTCGTGCGCACCGACGTCGACGCCCCGCTCGCCGAGCGGCTCCACGCGATCGGCACCGAGATCGAGCGGCTGCTCGACGCGCACCGCCCCGACGCCGTCTCGATCGAGCGGGTGTTCGCCGAGGCCCGCAACCTCAACACCGTGATGGGCGTCGCCCAGATCACCGGCATCGCGCTGCGCGAGGCGGCTCGGCGCGGCATCCCCGCCGAGCTCCACACGCCGAGCGAGGTGAAGGCCGCGGTGAGCGGCTACGGCCAGGCCGACAAGGCGCAGGTCGCCGAGATGGTGCGCCGCATCCTGCGGCTGCGCGAGGCGCCGAGGCCCGCCGACGCCGCCGACGCGCTCGCGCTCGCGATCTGCGGCGCGTTCCGCTCGCCGATCGCCGACATCGGCCCGCGGCGCCGCGCCCACGGCTCGACCCCCGTGCCCGAGCGGCGGCCCGCCACCCGCGCGCAGGAAGCGTGGCTCGCCGCGGAGCGGTCCGCGAAACGGGGAGGCCGGGCCTAGGCTGTCGGGGTGATCGCCTCGTTGACCGGACCCGTCCTCCACCTCGGCGCCGCCTCCGCGGTGATCGAGGCGGGCGGCATCGGCTACGAGGTGCTGCTCACCCCCGCGCACGCCCTCGAGCTGCGCCACGGCGCCGAGGCAACGCTCGTCACCGAGCTCGTCGTGCGCGAGGACGCGCAGCTGCTCTACGGGTTCCGCGGGTTCGACGAGCGCGACGTGTTCCGGCAGCTCACCTCGATCTCCGGCGTCGGCCCGAAGTCGGCGCTGGGCGTGCTCTCGCAGCTCGACCCCGACGAGCTCGCCCGCGCCGTCGAGCACGACGACGAGGCGGCGTTCAAGCGGGTGCCGGGCGTCGGCCCGAAGACCGCGAAGCTCATCATCCTGCAGCTCAAGGGCAAGCTCCGCCCGACCGGCGCCGCGACCACGAGCGACGGGCCGGCGCCCGCGACCCCCGCGATGCACGCCGACGTCGTCGAGGCGCTCGTCGGCCTCGGCACGCCGGCGAAGCAGGCGACCGCCGCGGTCGAGGCCGCGCTCGAGCGCCTCGGCGGCGAGGTCGACGACGTGCCGGCGCTGCTGCGCGCCGCCCTCCGCGAGCTCGGCGGCCGGCGATGAGCGGCGGCGGGCCGGCCGGCGCGTACGAGCGGACCGGGGGAGGGGCGCCCGACCCCTGGGAGCAGGGCCGCCCCGAGAACGAGACCGAGCTCGAGTTCGAGTCGACCCTGCGCCCCCGCAGCCTGCGCGAGTTCGTCGGCCAGCAGAAGGTGCGCACGCAGCTCGACCTGCTGCTGCGCGCCGCGCGCCTGCAGGGGCGCGCGCCCGACCACATCCTGCTCGCCGGCCCGCCCGGGCTCGGCAAGACGACGCTCGCGATGATCGTCGCCGAGGAGACCGGGCAGGCGCTGCGGCTCACCTCCGGCCCCGCGCTGCAGAACGCCGGCGACCTCGCGGCCGTGCTCTCGAGCATGGTCGAGGGCGAGGTGCTGTTCATCGACGAGATCCACCGCATGGCCCGCACCGCCGAGGAGATGCTCTACCTCGCGATGGAGGACTTCCGCATCGACATCATGGTCGGCAAGGGCGCCGGCGCGCAGTCGGTGCCGCTCGACCTCGCGCCGTTCACCGTCGTCGGCGCGACGACGCGCGCGGGCCTGCTGCCCGCGCCGCTGCGCGACCGCTTCGGCTTCACCGCGCACCTCGAGTACTACTCGGATGCCGAGCTCGAGCGGGTGCTCGCGCGCACCGCCGGCCTGCTCGAGCTCGACACCGGCGGGCCGGCGCTCGCCGAGATCGCGATGCGCTCGCGCGGCACGCCCCGCA
>JAAYAS010000276.1 GCA_012719255.1 Microbacteriaceae bacterium
ATGCGCGGCGGCGCCGGCCCCCGCGCCGCCGTCCGCGCCCGCATCCGCCCCGGCCGCACCGGTCACCGCGGGCCCGACGGCCCCGATCGACGCCCGCCCCATCGTCGCGATCGCGAGCATCCCGCATCCGACCGACTCGTTCACGCAGGGGCTCGAGCGCGCCGCGCTCCCCGACGGCACCGAGGTGCTGCTCGAATCGACCGGGCTCGTCGGCGAGTCGCGGCTGCGACTGCACGACCTCGACGGCGGACTGCTGCGCGACGTCGCGCTGCCCGCCGAGGTGTTCGGCGAGGGCGCGACCACCGACGGCGAAACCGTCTGGGTGCTCACCTGGCGCGACGGCCTGGTGCTGCGGTACTCCTGGCCCGACCTCGAGCCGATCGACCGGCTGCCCCTCGACGGCGAGGGCTGGGGCGCCTGCCTCGACGGCGACCGGCTCGTCACGTCCGACGGCTCGTCGTCGCTCGCGCTCCGCGAACCCGCGACGGCCGAGGCGCTCGAGCGCGTCGAGGTGCGCGACGGCGGCGAGCCGGTCACCGAGCTCAACGAGCTCGAGTGCCTCGGCGACGGCACCGCGTGGGCGAACCTCTGGCGCTCCCACGAGCTCGTGCGCATCGACCTCGCTTCGGGCGCGGTTGTCGACCGCCTGGATGCGAGCGCGCTCGTCGCCGAGGCCGACGCCGCCGCGGGCGGACTCGGCCCCGAGGACGTGCTCAACGGCATCGCCGCGAACCCCGACGGCACCCTCTGGCTCACCGGCAAGCGCTGGCCGCTGGTCTTCCTCGTCGACCCCGCCGCCTGAGACCTCATTAGATATACACCGCTATCTGAATGAATCTCCACCCCTTTCGGCGCCGCCGCACGTCGCCGCGAGCCCGCGGGCGCAGTGCCGCTGGCGGCCGGTGCATCCCGCTGGTAGCCGATGCATCCCGCTGGTAGCCGGTGCGCATCCCGCTGGCGGCCGTTGCATCATGCTGGCGCCCTGGCACCAGCATCTTCGTGAGACCCCCAGCGACATCGGGGAGATGATGGCCGGTGGCGGGCGTGCGGGGCTGGCGCGCGACTGTGCGATGCGTGCGGAGGCCCGACCTCGCCCCACCCGCCCGCATCCCCTGGACCCGACGTCGGCTCCGCCGGATGCCGCTGGGGCCCGATCGAAGTCGTGGGCGCCCTGGCACCAGCGACTTCGATCGGGCACCAGTGTGTTCGCCCAGGCGCCGGCGTGTTCGCGGAGGTGCCTGCGAGTTCGCGGGGGCATCGGCGCAATCGTCGGTGGCGAGCGGGCGGGGCGGACCCGGCGGCGGGGGTGGATGCGGTTAGTCTGCGGGGCATGCAGGGACGCCTCTACTCCCCCGGCCCCGGACGCCGCCCGCCGCTGATGACCGGCCGCGACGACCTCGTCGCCGAGTGGGCGCTGCAGCTCAACGAGGTCACCTCCGACGGCCGCAACGCCGCCGACGACTGGCTGCTGCTCGGTCCGCGCGGCGTCGGCAAGACGGTGCTGCTCGCCGAGCTCGGGCGGATGGCCGAGGAGGCCGGCTTCGAGGTGCTGAGCTTCCAGGCGGTCGCCCACGGCGAGGGGCTCATGGCCTCGCTCGCCGCGCAGGCCACCGATCGGCTCGACCGCGAGCCCCTCTGGGAGCGGCTCACCGGCTGGCTCGGCGGCGTGGAGGTCGGCTTCGCCGGGATGCGCGCCGGCCTCGACCTCCACCACCGCGACCGCCCCGCCCGCCCCGAGCCGCGCGATGCCCGGATGCTCGCGAAGCGCCTCAGCGAGGTCGCCGACGGCGTGCGGGGCAAGCGCCGCCGCGGCGGCGTGCTGCTCACGCTCGACGAGATCCAGGTCGCCGATCCGGCCGATCTCGCGCTGCTCGCGGCCGTCCTCCAGCAGGCGAGCGTGCACCACGGCGCCGCTCCCCTGCTCTTCGCCGCCTGCGGCCTGCCGCACACCTTCGCGGCACTGAAGGCCGCCGGGGTCACGCATCCCGACCGGCTCTTCCGGGTCGAGACGCTGCCGGTGGCGCTCTCGCCCACCGACGCGAAGCTCGCGCTCGTCGGGCCGGCGCAGGAGCGCGGCGTCGCCTGGGAGCCGGCCGCGCTCGACCGCGCGCTCGCCTTCACGCAGGGCTACCCCGCGCACCTGCAGCTGCTCGCCGCCGAGACCTGGAAGCGCGCGCCGGGCCCCGACGCGATCGCCGAGGCCGACGTCGAGGCGGCGATCCCGGTGATCGCCGGCCGCCTCGAGACCGCGACGCTCGAACCCCGCTGGGACGAGCTCAGCGACCGCGAGCGCGAGTACCTCGCCGCCGTCGACCTCTGCGGCCCCGAGGCGCGCACCGCCGACGTCGCGGCCGTGCTCGGCCGCACCCAGAAGCAGCTCTCGGTCGTGCGCGCCGGGCTCATCCGCGAGGGCGACCTCGTCGCGGTGCGCCACGGCCGCATCCGCTTCGCCTCGCCGCTGTTCGCGCAGTACGTGCGCGCCCGCTACCCGCAGGTCGACGACGAGCTCGTGCCGATCGAGCGGATGCGCGCCCGGCTGCCGGAGCTCGAGGCGTGAGCGCGCCGATCGCGGGCCTCGTGCTCGACCTCGACGGCACGATCCACGACCACGACGGCGCCGCCGCCGCGGGGCTCGCGCAGTGGCTCGGCGAGCACCGCATCGCCCCGAGCGCGGAGCTCGCCCGCGAGTGGCGGCGCGTCGAGCACGAGTGGTTCGCCCGCTGGGAGCGCGGCGAGCTCGGCTTCGCCGCGATGCGCCGCGGCCGCATCCGCGAGTACCTGCCGCTGCTCGGCCTGCCGGCGCCCGTCGACGACGCCGCCGCCGACGCCGAGTTCGACCGCTACCTCGACGCCTACCGCCGCCACTGGCGCCCCTACCCCGACGTGCCCGCATTCGTCGACGGCGTCCGCGCGCTCGGCGTGCCGACCGCCGTGCTCTCGAACGGCACCGATGCGACCCAGCGCGCGAAGCTCGACGCGATCGGCGTCGGCGACCGCCTCGGCCCGCTCATCACCGCCGAGTCGGCCGGCGCCCCGAAGCCCGACCCGCGCACCTACGCCGCCGCCTGCGCGGCGCTCGATCTGCCGCCCGAGCTAGTGCTGCACGTCGGCGACCGCCACGACCTCGACGTCGTCGCCGCCCGCGCGAACGGGATGCGGGCGGTGCACCTCGACCGCGCCGGCACCGGCCCCGAGCCGGATGCGGCCGGCTCGCTCCTCGACGTGCTGCCGCTGCTCGCCGCGGGCCGGGAGGGCGCTCCGGTAGCGTGACGCCATGACCGACCTGCCGCCGTTCCTCTCCGCCGCCGAGCTCGAGCGGCTCGACGACCCCGTCATCGCCGATGTGCGCTGGACCCTCGCCGGCCCGAAGCGCGACGCCTACGGCGCCGGCCACCTGCCCGGCGCCGTGTTCGTCGACCTCGACACCGCGCTCTCGGCCCCCGCGAGCCCCGAGCGCGGCCGCCACCCGCTGCCCGACCCGCTCGAGTTCGCCGCCGCCATGGGCCGGCTCGGCATCGACGGCACCCGGCCGGTCGTCGCCTACGACGACGAGGGCGGCGTGCACGCGGCCCGCCTCGTGTGGCTGCTGCGCGCGCTCGGGCATCCCGCCGCCGTGCTCGACGGCGGCATCGGGGCGTGGCCCGGCCCGCTCAGCACCGACGCCCCGGCGCCGACGCCGGTGCGCTTCGCCGCCGCGCCCTGGCCGGCATGGCTCCTCGCCGAGATCGACGAGGTCGCCGAGCTCGCCGCCGAGGCCGACAGCGGCACCGTCGTCATCGACGCCCGCCCCGCCGAGCGCTACCGCGGCGACGACGGCACCGACCCGCGCGCCGGCCACATCCCCGGCGCCCGCAGCCTGCCGGTGCGCGAGCACCTCCGCGACGGCGCGCTCCTCGGCGTCGACGAGCTGCGCGCGCGGTTCGCCGCGGTCGGCATCGAACCGGGCACCCCGGTCGTCTCGTACTGCGGCTCGGGGGTCACCGGCTGCGCGAACCTCCTCGTGCTCGAGCACGCCGGGCTCGGCGTCGGCCGCCTCTACCCCGGCTCGTGGAGCCAGTGGGCCGCCGACCCGGCGCGCCCGGTCGAGACCGGCGACGGCGCGCGCTGAGCGCCCCGCGACGGGCGCGGCGGCGGGGCGAACGCCAGGCCGCGGGTCTACGCTGAACCGCACTCATCACGCATCTCGCAGAAGGACTCCCGCAGATGATCCCCAACGTTCTCACCATCGCCGGGTCGGAGGCGTCCGGCGGCGCCGGCGCGCAGGTCGACCTGCGCACGTTCCACCAGCTCGGCACCGTCGGCGCGGCCGCCCTGACGCTCGTCGTCTCGTTCGACCCGAACGACCAGTGGCGCCACCGCGTGCACCCGATCCCGCCCGAGGTCACCGCGGCGCAGGTCGAGGCCGCGCTCGGCGTGCACCCCTCGATCGACACCGTGAAGATCGGCATGCTCGGCTCCGTGCCGATGATCGAGACCGTCGCGAAGATCCTCGACGGCCACGAGTGGCGCAACGTCGTCGTCGACCCGGTGCTCATCTGCAAGGGCCAGGAGGCCGGCGAGGCGCTCGACGTCGACAACGCGCTGCGCGAGCTCATCCTGCCGCGCGCGACCTTCGTCACCCCGAACCTCTTCGAGACCGAGACGCTCTCGGGCCGCTCGGGCATCGACTCGGTCGAGGCGCTCGTCGAGGCCGCCCAGGCGATCGCGGCGCACGGGGTGCCGAACGTCTACGCGAAGCTCGGCGTCGACTTCGACGAGTTCGACGCCGTCGACGTGCTCGTCGGCGAGGGCCACGAGCCCGAGGTGCTCTCGGCGCCGAAGTTCGGGCAGGAGAAGGTCTCGGGCGCCGGCTGCACGCTCGCCGCCGCGGTCACCGCCGAGCTCGCGAAGGGCCGCACGCCCCTCGAGGCGGCCCGCGCCGCGAAGCAGTTCACCACCGCCGCGGTCGCGAAGCGCCGTCACGGCGGCGCGCCGTTCCCGATGGCCTGGCAGGGCGAGCCGTAGGCCGCTCGTGCCCGCGCCCGGATCCGACCGGGAAACGTCCGCGGCCGCCGAGCTTCGATGCTCGGCGGCCGCGTTCGGTTCTGTTCCCATTCATCCCCGGCCCACAGGGGATGCCACCACCTTAGGGCGGCGCGGGCGGTCGATGCTGTGACCCGCTGGTGGAGAACCTGAGCGTTCCCTCCCAGCGCTGATCGCGATCGGTCGAGCGGATGCATCGCCCTCGGCATCCGGGCGGAGCACCGGCGTGTTCCCATGGCGCCTTCAGCCCGGAGGGTGCACCGTTGGCCCGTGAACGATTCCCCGCTCGACCCCCGCGCCGACGCCGCGCGCCCCGCCGGCCTGCCGCCGCTGCCCCCGCTCGACGATCTGCG
>JAAYAS010000027.1 GCA_012719255.1 Microbacteriaceae bacterium
AGCTCCGCGGCACCTCGCAGAAGATGTCGCGCCTGCGCAAGGTCATCTCCGACCGCGCCGTCGAGTCGATGCAGCAGACCGCCCAGCTCACCACCGTGGTCGAGGTCGACGTCACCCGCGTCGCCCAGCTCCGCGATGCGAAGAAGGGCGAGTTCCTCGAGAAGACGGGCTCGAAGCTCTCGTTCCTGCCCTTCTTCACGCTCGCCGCGGTCGAGGCGCTGCAGTCGCACCCGATCATCAACTCGACGGTGCAGGGCGACGAGATCGTCTTCCCCGACCGCGAGAACATCTCGATGGCCGTCGACACCGAGCGCGGCCTGCTCACCCCGGTGCTCAAGGACGCGGCGGGCAAGTCGCTCGCCGACATCGCGAAGGGCATCGACGAGCTCGCCACGAAGGCGCGCGAGAACAAGCTCATGCCCGACGACCTCGCCGGCGGCACCTTCACGGTGACGAACACCGGCTCGCGCGGCGCGCTGTTCGACACCCCCGTCGTGTTCCTCCCGCAGGAGGCGATCCTCGGCACCGGCGCGGTCGTGAAGCGTCCCGCCGTGGTGAAGAACATCGACGGCCAGGAGTCGATCGCGATCCGCTCGATGGTCTACCTCGCGCTGAGCTACGACCACCGCATCATCGACGGGGCCGACGCGGCCCGCTTCCTCGGCCAGGTCAAGGCCCGGCTCGAGGAGGGCGCGTTCGAGGCCGACCTCGGCATCTGACCCCGCACGCCCGACGGCGCGATCGCATCCGATGCGGTCGCGCCGTCGGCGTTTCCGCGGCCGAACGGCGGAGCGCCCCGCCGCGGGTGCTCAGCGCGGCAGGAGCCACACATCGCGCAACCGCCAGCCCTCGGCGGTGCGCTCGACCGACACCGAACCGGCGCCGTCGACCGATTGCACGATCTCGATATCGCCGAGGTCGGCGGCGAGCACCCACTCATCGGCGACGATGCGGCGCTCGGCGGCCCCGCCGACGGCGAGCGCGTCGAGGTCGGCGGCGAGCCCGGGCGCCTCCGCCGCGAACAGCCGCCGCAGGCAGGCGTCGTCGCCGGCGGCGAGGCAGTCGTCGCGGAACGCGGCGAGGAGCGGCGCCGCCCCGAGCGCGGTGCCCGGCAGCGCGCCGAGGGCGGCGCCGAGCGCATCGTCGTCCGACGCATCGTCGTCCGGCGCAGCATCGCCGGGCGCAGCATCGCCGGGCGCGCCGGCGTCGGGAGCGTCCTGCGGCGGCGCCGTCACCGCGGCCGCGCCCTCGTCCGACGCGGGCGCTCCGGTCCCGTAGCCGACGCCCGCCGTCGCGCTCGACGTCGGCGGCGGTGCGACCTCGGCCGCGGCCCCACCGCCCTCGCCGGCGACCGCGCCGAGCAGCAGACCGGCGACCGCGATCACCGCGCCGGTCGCGCTCGCCGCGAGCCACAGCCTCGGCCGAACTCCTCCGGCGAGGGCCGTGGCGCGCAGGCGCCATTCGAGCGCGCGCTCCCGGCGCCGCTCCGCCGCGCCGCGACGGGGTCCGGGCCGGTCCGCCTCGGACTCGTCGTCGGGCTCGTCGTCGAGCA
>JAAYAS010000277.1 GCA_012719255.1 Microbacteriaceae bacterium
CCGCGCTGCACCCGACTTCGTGAGGAACGCAATGAAACTGCTCGTCACCGGCGGCGCCGGCTTCATCGGCTCGAACTTCGCCCGCATGGCGGTCGACGACCGGCTGCCCGGCATCGAGGGCGCCGAGGTGATCGTGCTCGACGCGCTCACCTACTCGGGCAACCTCGCGAACCTCGACCCCATCAAGGACTCGCCCCGCTACGAGTTCGTGCACGGCGACATCCGCGACACCGCGCTGCTCGACGAGCTCATGCCCCGCGTCGACGGCGTCGTGCACTTCGCCGCCGAATCGCACGTCGACCGCTCGGTGCGCGACGCCTCGATCTTCGTCGAGACCAACGTGCTCGGCACCCAGCGCCTGCTCGACGCCGCGCTGAAGCACGGCGTCGACCGCTTCGTGCACGTCTCGACCGACGAGGTCTACGGCTCGATCGAGGAGGGCGAGTGGACCGAGGAGTGGCCGCTCGAGCCCAACTCGCCCTACGCCGCGTCGAAGGCCGGCAGCGACCTCATCGCCCGCAGCTACCACCGCACCCACGGCATGAACCTCTCGATCACCCGCTGCTCGAACAACTACGGGCCCTACCACTTCCCCGAGAAGCTCATCCCGCTGTTCGTCACCAACCTCATGGACGACAAGCACGTGCCCCTCTACGGCACCGGCGAGAACGTGCGCGACTGGCTGCACGTCGACGACCACTGCCGCGGCATCGCGCTCGTCTACGCGAAGGGCGGCGCCGGCGATGTCTACAACATCGGCGGCGGCACCCAGCTCACCAACGTCGAGATCACGAAGAAGATCCTCGAGCTCATGGGCAAGGACTGGTCGTACGTCGACCACGTCGAGGACCGCAAGGGCCACGACCTGCGCTACTGCGTCGACATCACGAAGATCGAGAACGAGCTCGGCTACACCCCGCAGGTGCCGTTCGAGCAGGGCCTCGCCGACGTCGTGCAGTGGTACCGCGACCGCCGCGACTGGTGGGAGCCGCTGAAGGAGCGTGCCGCGCTGTGAGCGCCGACGCCCCCGCGCAGACGCGCTACCTCATCACCGGCGCCGCCGGCATGCTCGGGCAGGACCTCCAGCTCGCGCTCGCCGGCCGCGACGTCACCGCGCTGCGCCGCGCCGACCTCAACATCACCGACGCCGACGCCGTCGCCGCCGCGGTCGAGGGCCACGACGTCGTCATCAACGCCGCCGCCTACACCGCCGTCGACCAGGCCGAGGACGACGAGGACGCCGCCTACGCGATCAACGCCACCGGCACCGAGCACCTCGCCCGCGCCTGCGCCGCCACCGGCGCCCGGCTCGTGCACTACTCCACCGACTACGTGTTCCAGGGCGACGCATCCGAGCCCTACGACGAGGACGCCCCGCGCGACCCGCTCAACGCCTACGGCCGCACCAAGGCCGCCGGCGAGCAGCTCGCGCTCGACGCGCATCCCGAGGGCGTCTACGTGCTCCGCACCGCCTGGCTCTACGGCGGCGGCGGTCCGAACTTCGCGAAGACCATGGTGAAGCTCGCCGAGACCCGCCCCGAGATCACCGTCGTCGACGACCAGCTCGGCCAGCCGACCTACACGCGCGACCTCGCCGAGCAGACCGTCGCGCTGCTCGACGCCGACGCGCCCGCCGGCGTCTACCACGCCACGAACTCGGGCGAGTGCACCTGGTTCGACTTCGCCCGCGAGATCTTCCGCCTCGCCGGCCACGACCCCGAGCGCGTGCAGCCCACCGACTCGAGCGCCTTCGAGCGCCCCGCCGCGCGCCCCGCCTACTCGGTGCTCGGCCACCGCCGCTGGCTCGAGGCGGGCATCCCCGAGATGCGCGACTGGCGCGAGGCGCTCGCCGACGCCGCCGAGAACGGGGTGCTCACCTCCGGATGGTGACGCTCGGCTTCATCCTCGACCAGCTGCTCGGCGACGTGCCCGGCGGCATCGGCCGCTACACCGAGAACCTCGCCCGCGAGGTCATCAAGCGCGCCCCCGAGGGCACCCGCGTCGAAGGGCTCACGGCGATGATCACCGCCGAGCAGGAGCAGCAGCTCTACGACCGGCTGCACGGGCTGTCGAGCATCCGCTCGGCGAAGCTCACCCGGCGGGCGCTGTCGAAGTCGTGGCAGCACGGCCTGCTCACCAACGCCTACGGCGGCGGCCTCGTGCACGCCCCGAGCCTCTACGCGCCGATGCGCGACAAGGCCTCGGGCGACCTCACCCAGCTCGTCGTCACCGTGCACGACGCGGTGCCGTGGACCCATCCCGACACGCTCACCCGCAACGGCGTGCGCTGGCACAAGGCGATGCTGAAGCGCGCCTACCTCTACGCCGACGCGGTCGTCACCCCCACCCACGCCGTCGCCGAGCAGCTCGCCGGCATCTACCGGTTCCGCGACCGGCTCCGGGTCATCCCCGGCGCCGCCTCGCCCGACGTCGCGCTCCCCGACTCCGAGGCCGAGCGCGACGCCATCGCCGCCCGGCTCGAGCTGCCCGCCGACTTCATCCTCGCCATCGGCACCCTCGAGCCGCGCAAGGGGCTCGACCGGCTCGTGCGGGCCCTCGCCCGGCCCGAGCTGCGGGATGCGGTGCTCGTGCACGCGGGACCGGCCGGCTGGGGCGAGGTGAGCTTCGACTCGCTCTGCGCCGACGCCGGCGTCGATCGCGCGCGCGTGCGCGACCTCGGCTTCGTGAGCGACGCCGAGCTCGCCGTCGCCCTCGACCGCGCCGCGGTGTACTGCATGCCCTCGCTCGACGAGGGCTTCGGCCTGCCGGTGCTCGAGGCGTTCCGCGCCGGCACCCCGGTCGTGCACACCGACGTGCCGGCGCTGCTCGAGGTGTCGCAGGGCTCGTCGCTGAGCGTGCCGCTCGCGCCCGACGCGTCGTTCGAGGAGCGGCTCGCGCTCGCCCTGTCGAACGTGCTCGGCGACGCCGAGCTGCGCGACACGCTCATCACCGCCGGCCGCGACCGCGTGCCGATCTACTCGTGGGCGCACTCCGCCGACCTCGTCTGGCGCCTCCACGCCGACCTGTAGGCGCGGCGCCCTCCCGAACAGGCCGGTGGTCGCAGGTACGACTACCGGTCGAAATCGGGGGGGGCTCGCCGCCGCGCGCCCGCCGCGCGGGGTCCGGGCGCTAGGGCAGCTCGCCGTCGAGGGCCTGCTGCACCGCGGCGCGCACCTCGTCGTAGTCGAGCTCGCCCTCGACGTCGAAGCGCGGCGGCGCGATGTCGATGCGCACGTTGTCGTCGCGGCCGCGCGACTTCAGCCCGAGATCGGCGAGCACGCCCACCTGCCCCGGCGCGACGTCGGTCTGCACGACCTCGTCGATCGCGTCGAGGATCGCGCCCGAGCGCTGCAGCATCGCCCCCGGCAGCTGCGCGATCACCGCATCCTGCAGCTCGCGCTGCCGCTCCATGCGCGCGTAGTCGGTGGTCTCGTAGCGCGAGCGGGCGTACCAGAGCGCGGTCTCGCCGTCCATCACCTGCTCGCCCGGCTCGATCCAGTGCTGCGGCGGCTGCCAGTCGGGGATCGTGCCGTCGTCGTTCGCGCCCATGCCGACGCGCTCGGTCACGTCGATGCGCACCCCGCCCATCGCATCCACGAGCGCCGCGAAGCCCTGCATGTCGACGAGCGCGTAGTAGTGGATCTCGAGGCCGGTGATCCACTCGACCGCATCGCGCGTCGCCTCGATGCCCGGCTCGCTGCCGCGCTCGGCCGCATCCGGGTACACGTCGTAGCCGTGCACGTCGACCTCGGTGTAGATCGAGTTGAGGTAGCAGACGTCGACGTTGCACCACGTGTAGCCGTCGGGGTACATGTCGCGCATCGGGCCGTCGCTGAAGCCGAAGTCCTCGAGCGTGCGCGGCAGGCCGATCGTGACGAGCCGGCCGGTGAGCGCGTCGAAGCTCATCACGCTGATCGAGTCGGCGCGCAGTCCCTCGCGGTCAGCGCCGCGGTCGCCGCCGAGCAGCAGCACGTTGAGGCGGCCGTCGCTCGGCAGCTTGAGCCCCGCGTTCGCGTCGCCGAACAGCGTCTGGATCGCCTGGTTCGCGCGCAGCACCTGCGCGCTCGCGACGCCGCCGGCGAGCAGCGGCACCACGCCGACGACGAGCGCGAGCACCATGATCAGGCCGCGCGCGAAGTGGTCGACGCGGAACAGCCGCACCTGCCGCAGCGTCTCGAGCTGCGTGAGCAGCAGCCAGCCCCCGCCCGCGACGAGCGCCGCCGCGAGCGCCGTGAGCCCCCATCCGGTCGTGAGCACGAACAGCAGCGGCCCGCGCGCGACGAACCACAGCAGCACTGCAACGAGCACCGCGACGATGGCCGCGAGCCAGAGCCGCAGGCCCAGCCGACCGAAGCGGCGGTTGCCGGCGAGCAGCGGGCCGGCGCCGGGGATGAGGACGTTGGCGCCGAGGAGCCACCACGCGCGCCGGGTCATGAACTCGGGCTGGGTGGTGTCGGGATGCCGCAGCGGCAGGGAGGTGCGCATATCGCCCTCAAGGCTACGGCGCACCGGGGGGCGCGGAGCGTCGAACACCGGGCGGGTTGCTGCACTGCCCTGGGTCGGTGCAGGGCGGGATGCCGGGCGGTCAGCCGCCGAGGCTGCCGCTGAGCCGCTCGTGGAACGCGGCGGCGACCTCGTTGAGCCCCTCGATCGTCACCGACTTGCCGCGCTGCCCGTACTTCGCGACCACCGCATCGAGGGCGGCGACGGTCGACGCGTCCCACACGTGCGAGCGCGACATGTCGATGACGACCCGGTCGGGGTCGTCGGCGTACTCGAACTGCGTCGTGAGGTCGTTGCTCGACGCGAAGAACAGCTGCCCGCTCACCTCGTACCGGGCGACCGCCGCATCCCCCTCGCCCTCGACGACGCGGTCGACCATCACGAAGTGTGCGACCCGGCGCGCGAACATCACCATCGCGGCGAGCACGCCAAGCCCGACGCCGATCGCGAGGTTGTTCGTCCACACCGTGGCGATCACGGTGACGAGCATCACCGCGGTCTCGCTCTTCGGCATCCGCCGCAGCGTCGAGGGGCGGATGCTGCGCCAGTCGAAGGTCGCGACCGACACCATGATCATCACCGCCACGAGCGCGGCCATCGGGATGATCGCCACGACATCGCCGAGCACGAGCACCAGCACGAGGAGGAAGACGCCCGCGAGGAACGTCGAGATGCGGGTGCGGGCGCCCGACGCCTTCACGTTGATCATCGTCTGGCCGATCATCGCGCAGCCGCCCATCCCGCCGAACGCGCCCGACAGCACGTTCGCGCATCCCTGCCCGAACGCCTCGCGGGTCTTGCGCGAGTGCGTGTCGGTGATGTCGTCGACGAGCTTCGCGGTCATCAGCGACTCGAGCAGCCCCACCACCGCGAGACCGAGCGCGTACGGGCCGATGATCCGCAGCGTCTCGAGGGTGAGCGGCACGGCCGGGATGAGCAGCTCGGGCAGGCTCGTCGGCAGCTCGCCCTGATCGCCGACGGTCGGCACCCGCCACGCGAACAGCACCACCGCCGCGGTGAGCACCACGATCGCGACCAGCGGCGCCGGCACCGCCTTCGTGAGCCGCGGCACGAGGTAGAGGATGCCGAGGCCGACCGCGACGAGCGGGTAGACGAGCCACGGGATGCCCTCGCCGAACAGCTGCGGCAGCTGCGACAGGAAGATGAGGATGGCGAGCGCGTTGACGAACCCGACCATCACCGATCGCGGGATGAACCGCATCAGCTTCGCGACGCCGAGCGCGGCGAGCACGATCTGGATGAGCCCGCCGAGGATCACCGTGGCGAGGAAGTGGTCCATGCCGTGCTCGCGGGCGACCGGGGCGATGACGAGCGCGACGGCGCCGGTGGCGGCGGTGATCATCGCGGGCCGGCCACCGAGGAACGCGATCGCGACGGCCATGATGAACGACGAGAACAGGCCGAGGCGCGGATCGACCCCCGCGATGATCGAGAACGCGATCGCCTCGGGGATGAGCGCGAGCGCCACGACGAGGCCGGCGAGCACCTCGCGGGTGAGCAGCCGCGGACTGCGCAGCGCCTGCAGCACGGTCGGTTCGATGCGGTAGCGCGAGTCGCGGTCGCGCGGCGGGGTGACGACGGTCATGCGTCCTCCGGGTCGGGACGCGGTCGCGTCGTGGGCTGGGGATGCGCGGTGGGGCGCAGGTGCCGAGCAGACCGGCACTGAGAAGATCGAGTGGGCGCGCCCGGCGGCGGCGCGCCGACGACAACCCTAACGCAACGTAAGGGTTGGTGGGCGAGGACCGGGGAGCGGCTGATGAACGCGGGGCGAACTATGCGGATCGGCGAGGTGGCCGAGCGCACCTCGCTGTCGCTGCGCACGCTGCGCCACTACGACGACGTCGAGCTCGTCGCGCCGTCGGCCCGATCGGACGCCGGCTACCGGCTCTACACCGAGCGCGACGTCGAGCGGCTGCTCATCATCCGCCGGATGAAGCCGCTCGGCTACTCGCTCGACGAGATGCGCGAGCTGCTGCGCGTGATCGACGCGATCGCCGCGGGCGACGACGGCCTGCGCGCGCGGCTCGACGAGATCCGCGCCGGCGCCGTCGAGCGCCGCCGCCGCCTCGCCGAGCAGCTCGGCATGGCCGACGAGTTCGTCGCGAAGCTCGACCGGCTCTGAGCGCGGGGCGGCGCGAGGGGTGGGGCGTGGTGCCGGGATGCGGCGCCGGATGCCGGCGCCGACGCGGGGACGCAGTGCCGGGGCCCTGCCGCGCTGACCCGGAGGGTCTGCGCTTCCGCGTCGACCCTCCCGGGAGAGTCCGCGCATCCTCGTCGACCCTCCCGGGAGAGTCGGCGCATCCTCGTCGACTCGCCGTGGCGAGTCCGCTCAGCGCGGTTCCGACCTCGTTTCGTCGACCGCACCGCCGCCGCACCGACTCCCCGGGGAGAGTCGACGCATCCCGACCGACTCTCCGCGGAGAGTCGACGCATCCCGACCGACTATCCGGGGAGAGTCGACACGCATCCCGACCGCTGCGGATCAGGACGAGGCGGGCGCTTCGGCGCCGGATGCGGGCGCGCCGCCGTC
>JAAYAS010000278.1 GCA_012719255.1 Microbacteriaceae bacterium
CGACTCGGGGTCGATGGTCGCCGAGGTGATGATCACCTTGAGGTCGGGGCGGCGGGGGAGCAGCCGCTTGAGGTAGCCGAGCAGGAAGTCGACGTTGAGGCTGCGCTCGTGCGCCTCGTCGATGATGATCGTGTCGTAGCGCTTCAGCTCGCGGTCGCGGCGCAGCTCGGCGAGCAGGATGCCGTCGGTCATCAGCTTGATGCGGGTGGCCGCGCTCGACTCGTCGGTGAACCGCACCTGGTAGCCGACGAGGTCGCCGACCTCGGTGCCGAGCTCCTCGGCGACGCGCTCGGCGATGGTGCGCGCGGCGATGCGGCGCGGCTGCGTGTGGCCGATCGCGGTGCGCCCGAGCTCGAGGCAGATCTTCGGCAGCTGGGTCGTCTTGCCCGACCCGGTCTCGCCCGCGACGATGACGACCTGGTGGTCGCGGATCGCCGCCGCGATCTCCTCGCGGCGCGCGCTGACCGGCAGGTCCGGGTAGACGATGGTGGGAAGGCTCGACTCCATGACCCTGCAAGCCTAGTCAGCCCCCATCCGCGCCCGCCGCCCCTGTCGCCTACCGCCCGTCGCCTACCGCCGTCGCCTACCGCCTACCGCCTACCGCCTACCGCCGCTCGCCGCGCTTGCCGTCGCTCGCCGGCTCCGCAGCGCTTGCCCGGACACGGCCACGACGTCGGCCGGAGTCGCCCGCACCGACTCTCCCGGGGCGGTCGGCGACCCTCCCGGGAGAGTCGGCCGCCTGCGCGCGAACCGGGCTGGATCGGCAATGAATCGGCCGGAACGACGCTTTTCGAGCGGATTCCGGTGAGGAACGGCGTCCTCCACCGACTCTCCCGGGGCGGTCGGCGACTCTCCCGGGGGAGTCGGGCCGGGTCCGGGCGGGTCCGGTCGGGCGGGGTGCGGGTGCTTCAGGCGGCCCCGCGCAGATGCTCGCCGCGCGCGATCACGGCGAGCAACCGCTTCGCAACGGTCGGCCACCGGTGCATCACATCCTCGTAGGTCACCCGCACGATCGTGTAGCCGAGCGCGATGAGCAGCTGGTCGCGCGTGCGGTCGGCCTGATACCGGTCCTCACCGGTGTGATGCGCGATGCTGTCGACCTCGAGCACGAGCCGGTCGCCGATGAGGAAGTCGATGCGCCCGACCCCCGGCACCACGTGCTGCGGGATGTGCGGGATGCCGTGCGATTCGAGCCATAGCCGCGCGATGGTCTCGGTACCCGACTCGCATCGTCCGTCGATGCGGGACACCGCCGTCCGCGCACCGGGGCCGAGTCCATCGGCGAGCCCGACGAGCGTTGCGCGCGAGGCGAGCCCGCGCTGCACGAGCGAGTCGCCCACCATGACGAGCTCGCGCTCGGGGAGCGTGCGCAGCGCGACCCGGAACGCCAGCTTCAGCGCGTCGACCGCCGCTGTGCACCGCCGTGCATCGGGCCCGGGCAGCACCACGCGCCGCACTCCGGCGCGTTCGGCGATGAGCCCGAGCCTGGCGGCGCGCACGTCGAGGTCGCCGCCGAGATCCCAGGCGCCGTGCACGGCGAGCGCGCTCGCGCCGGTGAGCACCCCGCCGGCCGCGACCGCCCGCAGCACGACGGCGAGGGGCTCGACATCCCGATGCCGGTACCAGCCGCGTCGGATTCGCACGAGCGCGCCGGCAGCGCGATGCGGTCGCAGACCGGGTTCGCCGAGCGCGCGGGTGACCGCTGCGGTCGGCAGGACGCCGTGGGCGCGGGAGAATTCGGAGCGGAGTGCGTCGTTCACGGCGGCAGGATGCCCGATCCGGTCGTCCGTCTGCCGCCTGCGGGCGACCGGATGTGGATGGATCGCTGTCCACAGGCGGGCCGCGACGCACTCAGCGAGCCGCCGCGCATCCTGCGAGATGATCGCCGCATGACGACGCAGATCCCCTCCGTGCCCCTGCTCGACGGCACGAGCATCCCGCAGCTCGGCTTCGGCGTGTTCCTCGTCGAGCCCGATGAGACCGAGCGGGTCGTGATCGAGGCGCTCGAGGCCGGCTACCGGCACATCGACACCGCGAAGATCTACCGCAACGAGGAGGGCGTCGGCCGCGCGATCGCGGCGAGCGGCATCCCGCGCGACGAGCTCTTCATCACGACGAAGCTCTGGAACCGCGACCAGGGCGCCGGCAAAGCCGCGGATGCGCTCGACCGCTCGCTCGAGCGGCTCGGGCTCGAGCACGTCGACCTCTACCTCATCCACTGGCCCTGCCCGCGCAACGACGTGTTCGTCGAGACCTGGGAGCAGTTCCCGGCGCTGCGCGAGTCGGGCCGCACCCGCTCGATCGGCGTCTGCAACTTCCTCGAGGAGCACCTCGAGCGCATCATCGGCGCCACGAGCGTCGCGCCGGTCGTGAACCAGATCGAGCAGCACCCGTGGCTGCAGCAGCCCGAGCTCGCCGCGTACCAGCAGCGGCACGGCATCCGCACCGAGGCGTGGGGGCCGCTCGGGCAGGGGAAGATCCCGCTCGGCGAGCTCGAGCCGGTCGCCGCCGCGGCCACCGCGCACGGGCGCACCCCGGCGCAGGTCGTGCTGCGCTGGCACCTGCAGCGCGGCGTCATCGTGTTCCCGAAGACCGTCCGGCCCGAGCGGATGCGCGAGAACGCCGACGTCTTCGACTTCGAGCTGTCGGCGGACGAGATGCGCGCCATCGACGCGCTCGACCGCGGCGAGGCCGGGCGGCAGGCGCCGCATCCCGACGACTTCAACTTCGAGGTCGACTAGCGTCCGACTCTCCCGGGGCGGTCGGCGGGATGCGTCCGACTCTCCCGGGGCGGTCGGCGGGATGCGTCCGACTCTCCCGGGGCGGTCGGTTGAACGCGACGAACAGCCCCTGGAACGGGCCGCATCGACGTCGACGGGCGTCATGACCGACTCTCCCGGGGGAGTCGAGGCCTTCCTGCCGACTCTCCCGGGGGAGTCGGAGCAGCCTCGCCGACTCTCCCGGGGGAGTCGAAGCACCGCGGCCCGGCCAGGTCCGGCGAGGCCCGGCGCGGCCCGCC
>JAAYAS010000028.1 GCA_012719255.1 Microbacteriaceae bacterium
CGCGACGACGCGACGCGCCGGGGCCGCGCGGGCGAGCGCCCCCGCGCATCCGGCGAGCCCCGCCGACCCGCCCCGGCCCGCGACGCCGCCGCGCCGCGCCGCGCCGAGCGGCCCGACGAGGTGCTCGCCCGCATCGAGGCGACCGCGATCACCGCGGCCGACGTGAGCGGTGTCTCGTTCGCCGACCTCGGCCTCGACCCGCGCATCGTCGAGGCGCTCGCCCGGCTCGGCGCCGACGAGCCGTTCCCCATCCAGGTCGCGACGATCCCCGACGTGATCGGCGGCCGGCACGTGCTCGGCCGCGGACGCACCGGCTCGGGCAAGTCGATCGCCTTCGGCGCCGGCCTCGTGCAGCGCCTGCTCGCCCTCGGCGGCGCGGAGGGCGGCGCCGGTCGGCCGCCGCGCGCACTCGTGCTCGCGAACACCCGCGAGCTCGCGCTGCAGCTCGACCGCACGATCCGCCCGCTTGCGCGCGCCGTCGGCCTCTACACGGCGCAGCTCTACGGCGGCGTGCCGGTGCGCAACCAGATCGCCGGGCTCGAGCGCGGCGTCGACATCGTCATCGGCACGCCCGGCCGCGTGCTCGACCTCGCCAAGCGCGGCGACCTGCGGCTCGAGCGCATCGCGATCACCGTGCTCGACGAGGCCGACGAGATGTGCGACCTCGGCTTCCTCGACCAGATCGAGGCGATCCTCAAGCTCACGCCCCGCAAGAGCCAGCGGATGCTGTTCTCGGCGACCCTCGACGCCGCGGTGCTCGGCCTCGTCGAGCGCTGGCTGCGCGACCCCGCCGTGCACGAGGTCGCCGGCGAGGCGGCGCGCGGCGGCATCGACCACCGGGTGCTCGTCGTCGAGCGCGCCGACAAGGAGGCGGTCGTCGCCCAGCTCGCCGGTTCGGGCGGCCGGGTGCTCGTGTTCGTGCGCACCCGCGCCGGCGCCGACAACTGGGCGGCGGTGCTCGCCGACCACGGCGTGAGGGCGGTCGTGCTGCACGGCGACCTCTCGCAGGCCCGCCGGCAGCGGAACCTCGCCGACCTCACGAAGGGCAAGGTCGACGTGCTCGTCGCCACCGACGTCGCCGCCCGCGGCATCCACATCGACGACGTGCGGCTCGTCGTGCAGGCCGACCCGCCCGACGAGTACAAGACCTACCTGCACCGCGCCGGCCGCACCGGCCGCGCGGGCGCGCACGGCACCGTGGTGACGGTGATCGCGCCGTCGCGGCGGCGCCGGATGCAGGAGCTGCTCGAGCGCGCCGAGATCGACGCCGCGCTCGTGCCCGCCTCGCCCGGCGGCCGCGAGCTCGACGAGTTCCAGCAGCACCGGTAGCCGCGCGGCCCGTGGTGGAGTGCGCCTGGCCTCCACCTCGGCGGCCCGCAGCGCGCCCGCAGCCCGCCTCGCCGGCGTGGAGCGCGCCTGCAGCCCGCCTCGCCGGCGTGGAGCGCGCCGGCAGTCCACGTCGCCGGCGTGGAGCGCGCCGGCAGTCCACCTCGCCGAGGTGGAGCCGGGATGCAGTCGTGGAGTCTGCACGCACTCTCCCCGAGCACGATGGCTCCACGCCGCCGGGGTGGAGTGCACGATGGCTCCACGCCGCCGGGGTGGAGTGCACGCCGACTCCACGTCGCTGGGCGGAGCCGCTCCCTGACTTGACCTCACCGGGTGGAGTGCACCCCGACTCCACGTCGCCGAGGTGGAGCGGGGATGCAGTCGTGGAGTCTGCACGCACTCACTGCGTGGGCATTGGCTCCACGTCGCCGAGGTGGAGTCGAGGTGAGCTCCACGCCGGCCGCGACCGGGAGCCGCGACGCAGCGACGCCGCGGCGGTGCGCGTGCGAGAATCCTGGTCCGGTCGCATCCGCGCCGTCCAGCAGCCCGCACCAGGAGCCGACGTGCCCGCATCCCCGAGCGATTCCCCTGCCGCACCGCATCCCGCCGACGCGCACGACCGCATCCGCGTCGTCGGCGCCCGCGAGCACAACCTCAAGAACGTCACCGTCGAGCTGCCGAAGCGCCGGCTCACCGTCGTCACCGGCGTGAGCGGCTCGGGCAAG
>JAAYAS010000029.1 GCA_012719255.1 Microbacteriaceae bacterium
ACCCACACCCCGACGCCGACGCCCACCCCCACGCCGACTCCGGAGCCGGTCGCGCCCGCGCCGGAGCCCGAGGAGGAGGCCGGCGGCTACGAGCCCGTGCCGCTCGTCTCCGACTACAGCGATTCCGCGCCGGAGCCCGAGCCCGAGCCCGAGCCCGCTCCGGCCCCCGCGTACGCCTGGTACGAGAACTGCACCGATGTGTGGAACAAGCTCGGCCGCTCGATCTACCCGGACGACCCGGGCTTCCAGTCGAAGTTCGACCGCGACGGCGACGGGGTCGGCTGCGAGTCCGACCCTCGCTGATCGGGCCGCGTCGATATCCCAGGAGGCTCCGAGACGGCATCCCTACGGTCGCGAGCAGGAGCGGCCCGCGATGGAGCGGGCCCGCGACATCAGGGAGGTCGTCGATGCCGACGTACGAGTTCGTGTGCCCCGCGGAGCACCTCACGGCGCACCGATCGTCGATCACCGACATCCCCGTCACCATCGACTGCCCCGAGTGCGGCATCCGCGCTCGGCGCGTCTACGGTGCGCCGCATCTCGGCCGCTCGAGCGCCCGCGGCTTCGCGGCGCTCGAGCGCAGCGCGAGATCGGCCCACGAGCCCGAGGTCGTGCGCGGCACGCATCCGGGCACCACCGCGACGGCGCGCGTCACGCGCAACCCGTTGCATCAACGCCTGCCGCGTGACTAGCGGCGGCTCGGACGACGGCGTCCGTCACCGACAGGAGCCCCTCCATGCCGATGAACATCTTCCCCCTCGACTCCTCGAAGCCCTTCACCGAGCAGGAGAAGCTCGGCCACAACCGGTGGCATCCCGAGATCCCGCCGATCGCGACGGTGAAGCCGGGCGACTCGTTCCGCGTGGACTGCCGCGAGTGGTTCGACGGCGCGATCCGCAACGACGACTCGGCCGACGACATCCTCGACGCCCCGCTGCTCGGCGTGCACAAGCTCAGCGGGCCGATCCGCGTCGAGGGTGCGAAGCCCGGCGATCTGCTCATCGTCGACATCCTCGACGTCGGTCCGATCCCGCAGGAGGACTCGGGGCCGCTCGCGGGTCAGGGCTGGGGCTACACCGGCATCTTCGCGAAGCGCAACGGCGGCAGCTTCCTCACCGACGAGTTCCCCGATGCGTACAAGGCGATCTGGGACTTCACCGGCCAGGTGGCGACAAGCCGCCACATCCCCGAGGTCGCCTTCGAGGGCATCATCCACCCCGGCCTCATGGGAACCGCCCCCTCGGCCGAGCTGCTGTCGAAGTGGAACGCCCGGGAAGGCGCACTCATCGCGACCGACCCGCACCGCGTGCCGCCCCTCGCACTGCCCCCGGAACCCCAGGAGGCGCTGCTCGGCGGCGTGCCCGAGGGCGACTTCGACCGGGTCGCGGGGGAGGCGGCGCGCACGGCCCCGCCGCGCGAGAACGGCGGCAACCAAGACATCAAGAACCTGTCTAAGGGCAGCCGCATCTTCTACCCGGTGTACGTCGACGGCGCGAACCTCTCGGTCGGCGACCTGCACTTCTCGCAGGGCGACGGCGAGATCACCTTCTGCGGCGCGATCGAGATGGGCGGGTTCATCGACCTCCGCGTCGACGTGCTGAAGAACGGCATGGAGACCTACGGCGTCGCCGAGAACGCGATCTTCATGCCCGGTCGCGTCGAGCCGCGGTTCAGCGAGTGGCTCGCGTTCTCGGGCACCTCGGTGACCCTCGAGGGCGAGCAGAAGTACCTCGACTCGCACCTCGCCTACCAGCGGGCCTGCTTGCACGCGATCGAGTACCTCTCGAAGTTCGGCTACAGCCGCGAGCAGGCCTACCTCCTCCTCGGCGCCGCGCCGATCGAGGGTCGGCTCTCGGGCGTCGTCGACATCCCGAACGCCTGCGCGACGGTGTACCTGCCGACGGCGATGTTCGAGTTCGACGTCCGGCCGAGCGCGGCGGGCCCGCACCAGGTCGCGCAGGGCGTGCCGGCGCCGCACGCGCCGGCCTAGCGCCGACGCGGCCCGGCAGGTCCGTGCGGCCGAGCTCGACCGCGGGATGCTCATGGCCGCGAACCTGCTCGCCGTCGTCGCCGAGCGCTGACGGGCGCGGGGCGTTCGAATCCCGCTTCCGCGCTGCAGCGCGCGTCGGGGCCTGATTGGTGCG
>JAAYAS010000279.1 GCA_012719255.1 Microbacteriaceae bacterium
TCATCCACAATGGCATCATCGAGAACTTCGCTCCGCTCCGCGACGAACTCGCATCCGAGGGCGTCGAGTTCCTCAGCGAGACCGACAGCGAGGTCGCGGCGGCACTCCTCGGACGCGAGTACGCCAAGAGCGGCAACCTGCAGGCCGCATTCCAGAACGTCGTGAACCGCCTCGAGGGCGCATTCACTCTCCTCGCTATGCATCAGGACCACCCCGGTCTCGTCGTCGGCGCTCGCCGCAACTCTCCGCTGGTGATCGGCCTCGGCGAGGGCGAGAACTTCCTCGGCAGCGACGTCGCCGCGTTCGTCGAGCACACCCGCCGCGCCGTCGCCGTCGGCCAGGCGCAGATCGTCGCCGTGCGCGCCGACTCGGTCGAGATCACCGACTTCGCCGGCGCGCCCGCCGAGGGCGAGCCGTTCGAGGTCGACTGGGACGCCGACGCCGCCGACAAGGGCGGCTGGTCGTCGTTCATGGCGAAGGAGATCGACGAGGACCCGGAGGCGATCGCGAACACGCTCCGCGGCCGCATCCGCGACGGCGCCGTGCACCTGCCCGACCTCGACGCGCTCGGCGACGGCTACTTCGCCGAGATCGACCGCATCATCGTCGTCGCCTGCGGCACCGCCCACTACTCGGGGCAGGTCGGCGCGTACGCGCTCGAGAAGTGGAGCCGCATCCCGGTGCAGGTCGAGCTCGCGCACGAGTTCCGCTACCGCGACCCCGTCGTCGACGCCCGCACCCTCGTGCTCTCGCTCTCGCAGTCGGGCGAGACGATGGACACCCTGATGGCGGTGCGCTACGCCCGCGCCCGCGGCGCGAAGACGCTGTCGATCTGCAACACGCAGGGCGCGACCATCCCGCGCGAGTCCGACGCGGTCGTCTACACGCACGCCGGCCCCGAGGTCGCCGTCGCCTCGACGAAGGCGTTCGTCGCGCAGATCACCGCGATCACCCTGCTCGCGCTCCACGCCGCCCGCGCCCGCGGCACGATGACCCCGACCGCGATCGCCGCGCAGCTCGCCGAGTTCGAGCGCGTGCCCGCGAAGGTGCGCGAGGTGCTCGGCCTGCACGACCGCATCCGCGAGCTCGCGCACTGGATGTCGGACACCCGCTCGGTGCTCTACCTCGGCCGCAACACCGGCTTCCCGATCGCCCTCGAGGGCGCGCTGAAGCTCAAGGAGATCGCCTACATCCACGCCGAGGGCTTCGCCGCCGGCGAGCTCAAGCACGGCCCGATCGCGCTCATCGAGCCCGGCCAGCCGGTGTTCGTGCTCGTGCCGAGCCCGCGCCACGACGACACCCTGCACCCGAAGATCGTGTCGAACATCCAGGAGATCCGCGCCCGCGGCGCGCGCGTGCTCGCGATCGCCGAGGCCGGCGACGCGGCCGTGCTGCCGTGGGCCGACGAGGTGTTCGCGGTGCCGCCGACCGACGTCTTCTTCGAGCCGCTGCTGCAGGTGGTGCCGCTGCAGATCTTCGCCCTCGAGCTCGCCTCGGCGAAGGGCCTCGACGTCGACCAGCCGCGCAACCTCGCGAAGTCGGTCACGGTCGAGTAGCCGCGAGCAGCCCCGATGATCATCGGCATCGGCGTCGACACCGTCGAGCACGAGCGCGTGCGCCGCGCCGTCGAATCGGCGCGGTTCGCGCGGCGCGTGTTCACCGACGCCGAGCTCGCCATGCCGCTGCCGTCGATCGCCGCGCGCTTCGCCGCGCGCGAGGCCGTCGTGAAGGCGCTGCACGGCCTGCACGGGCTCGAGCTGCGCGACCTCGAAGTGCTCCGCACCCCGCTCGCGCGCCCCGAGTTCGCGATGCCGCCGCGGCTGCGCGACACGCTCGCTAGGCTCGGAGTGGATGCGCTCCACCTCTCACTCGCGCACGACACGACGACCGCGACGGCGTTCGTGATCGCCGAGCGGCGCGCCTGAACCGCATCCGGGCCGCATCCGCCACCGACCCCGAGGAGCCCGCGTGATCCCCGTCATCGACGTCGACCTCGAGGCGATCGACCGCAACCACCGCGCCGTGCGCGAGGCGGTCGGCGTGCCGGTGATGCCGATCGTCAAGGCCTCGGGCTACGGGCACGGGGCGCTGCCGGTCGCGCGCACCGTCGAGGCCGGCGGCGCCGGGTGGATCGGCGTCGCCGACGGCTCGGAGGGCGTCGCGCTGCGGGCCGCGGGCCTGCGCACCCGGCTGCTGTGCTGGCTGCACTCGCCGACGACCACCTGGGACTCGCTCATCGCCGCCGAGCTCGACCTGGGCGTCTCGTCGCTCGAGCAGCTCGCGCTCATCGGCTCGGCCGCCGAGCACAAGCGCCGCGGCGCGCACGCGAGCACCGTGAACGTGCACCTCAAGCTCGACACCGGTCTCGGCCGCGGCGGCGCCGCGCCGCTCGAATGGCGCACGCTGCTCGCCCAGGCCCGCGACTACGAGCGGCGCGGCCGCATCCGCGTCGCCGGCATCATGAGCCACCTCTCGGGCACCTCGCCCGCCGACGACGCCGAGCAGGCCGCCGAGTTCGCGCGCGGCTGCGAGCTCGCCGCCGAGCTCGGCCTCGACCCCGAGATCCGCCACCTCGCGGCGAGCGGCGCCGCGCTGCGCAGCCCCGGCACCCGCTTCGACCTCGTGCGCCTCGGCATCGCGCTCTACGGCCTCGAGCCCGACGCCGGCATCGGCGCCGGGCTCGGCCTGCGCCCCGCGCTGCGGCTGCGGGGCCCCATCCAGCGGCTCGGCGACCGCTGGGCCGTCGGCGTCGGCAGCGGCGACGGCCTGCCCCCGCTGCCCGCCGGCCACGCGCTGCCGCCGCTCGTCGACTCGGCCGGCGAGCAGTGGCGGGTCGACGAGGTCACCCCGGTGCACCTCATCGTGTCGCCCCTCGGCGAGCCGCCGGCGATCGCGCCGCGCCCCGCCGACCCCGACGCCGAATCGGGCGCCGACCCCGCCCGCGAGCTCATCGTCATCGGCCGCCCCGACGACGGCGGCGCCACCGCCGACGACTGGGCCGCGGCCGCCGGCACGATCAACTACGAGATCACCACCCGGCTGTCGGGCCGCATCGCCCGCCGTTACGAGCCGGGGGCGCCCTCCGACGAGGCCCGCGTCGTCGCCTGGCCGCCGATCGAGGACCCGGGCCGCGCCGTCACCTCGCCTGTGCGCGAGGCGGTCGTCGACCTCGAGCTCTTCGCCCGGCGGCTCGCCCGGCTGCGCCGCCGCGCCGACACCGTCGGGGCCGACCGCGACCAGCTCGCCTACGCGATCGACGTGTCGTCCGACGCGTACGGCCACGGCCTCGCCGAGCTGCTGCCGTTCCTGCGCGACTCCGCGCTGCCGCTCATTGTGCGCACCCGCAACGACCTCGAGATGCTCCGCCGCCGCGACGCCGACGCCCGCCTCGTGCCCGACGCGCCGACCGGCACGCGCGCGATCTACGGCCTCGACCCCGAGCAGCCGCTGCGCGCGACGCTCTCGCTGCGCAGCGAGCTCGTGCACGTGAAGCGCGTGCCCGCCGGCCAGCGCGCGAGCTACGGCTACGAGTGGACCGCATCCGAGCCGACCGTGCTCGGCCTCGTGCCGCTCGGCTACGCCGACGCGCTGCCGCGCTCGGCGTTCGGCCGCGCGAGCGTCACCGTCGGCGGCTGCCCGGTGCCGATCGTCGGCCGCGTCGCGATGGACCAGGTCGTCGTCGACCTCGGCGGCCTCGAGGCCTGGCCGGGGATGCGCGTGCAGGTGTGGGGCAACGAGCCCGGCGAGCGCTCGCTCGGCGAGTGGGCGCAGTGGACCGGCTGGAGCCCCGAGTCGCTCTGCGCCTCGATCGGCGAGCGCGTCGACCGCGTCTACATCGGCCGCAAGACCTCGGGGTTCGGGCAGTGAGCGGCGTGCTGGTCGGCACCGCCGCGATCGCCTCGGCCGACGAGATGCGCGCCTTCGGCGGCATCCTCGGCAGCGTGCTCGAGGCCGGCGACGCCGTCGTGCTCACCGGCCCCCTCGGCGCCGGCAAGACGACCCTCGTGCGCGGCCTCGGCGCCACGCTGCGCGTGCGCGGCACGGTGCAGAGCCCGACCTTCGTGATCGCCCGCACGCATCCGCCGCTCGAGGGCGGCCCCGCGCTCGTGCACGTCGACGCCTACCGGCTCGGCTCGGCGCTCGAGCTCGACGACCTCGACCTCGACCTCGACGCCTCGGTCACCGTCATCGAGTGGGGGAGCGAGGTCGTCGGCGCCATCGTCGACTCGTGGCTCGAGCTCGTCATCGAGCGGGCGACCGGGGCGGATGCGGCCGGGCGCGCGGGCGGGGCGGGGGTCGGTGCCGGTGCTGGTGCCGGTGCTGGTGCCGGTGCTGCGGACGGCGACCGCGACCCCGAGCACGACCCGGATGCGCAGCTCGACGAGCCGCGCACCATCTCGCTGCGCGCCGTCGGCCCGCGCTGGCTCGACGCGACCGGAGCCCCCCGCCCCGAGCTCGCCGCGCTGCTCGACTGAGCCGCGCGGCCTGCGCCCTGCACCGCCCGGCTCGCGGTCGGCGCCCGCGCGAGGCCTCCGGCCCTGCGCCCCTGCACCATCCGGCTGACGGTGTCCGGTCGCGCGGCGCATCCGGCCCTGCGGACTGCGCCGACGGCTCGCGGTGCCCGGCCGCGCGACGCCTCCGACCCTGCGCCCTGCACCGCCCGGCTCGCGGTCGACGCCCGCGCGACGGCTCATGCCGTGCGCCCTGCGCCATCCGTCTGGCGGTGTCCGGTCGGCGAGGCCTCCGACCCCGCGCAGACCCTCGGCATGTGACCCTCTGGGCGACATCTGATGCTGCTGCTGACAAGTGACCCTGGCACTGCAGGGTCACTTGTCGGCGCAAGGGACACATGCCGAGGGTATGTGTCGAGAAGCCGGCGCGGGCCTGGCGCGGGGCGGCGCGGGTGGCGCGAACTCGGCGCGGACTTGGCGCGGACTTGGCGCGGACTTGGCGTGGGGCGGCGCGA
>JAAYAS010000280.1 GCA_012719255.1 Microbacteriaceae bacterium
GGACTCGGCGCGGACTCGGCGCGGACCTGGTGCGGACTCGGCGCGGACTCGGCGCGGACCTGGTGCGGACTTGGCGCGGACTTGGCGTGGGGCGGCGCGAGGCCGGCGCGGACCTGCCTCGAGGTCGGCATGGGGTGGCGCGGGCCCGGCACGGGGCGGCGCGAACCTGGCGCGGGCCTGGCGCGGGGGCGGCGCGGGTGGCGCGCGGGCGGCGCAGGGCGCCGGGGCGGGAGCGGCCTAGGATCGAGGGCATGCTCCTCGCGATCGACACCTCGGCCGGCACCGACGTCGCCGTCGTCACCGAGGGCGGTCGGCTCCGCGGCCGCTACCGCCTCGACGACGGCCGCCGGCACGCCGAAGCCATCGGCATCGGCATCCACCGCGCCCTCGGCGAGGCGGGCGTGCAGCCCCGCCACATCACCGGCGTCGTCTGCGGCATGGGCCCCGGCCCGTTCACCGGCCTGCGCGTCGGCGTCGCCGCGGCCCGCGCCTTCGCCTTCGCGCAGGGCGTGCCGCTGCATCCCGTCGCGAGCCACGACGCGATCGCCCACGAGTGGCGCCGCGACCACCCCGACGAGCACGGACCGCTGCTCGTCACCACCGACGCCCGCCGCCGCGAGCTCGCCGCGAGCCGATACGCGCCCGGCGGACTGCGCGCCGAGCCGCAGCCGGTCGACGGCGCCGACGGTGCGGCCGCGCCGTTCGTGCTCGTGCGTCCCGACGACGCCGAGGCGCTCGCGGCCGGCGAGGGCCGCATCCGGGTCGCCGCGACCGGCGTGTCGGCCGAGCGCCTCGCGCTCGCCTGGCTCGACGGCGAGCAGGCCGGTCTCGCGCCGGTCGCCGACGAGATCCTCTACCTCCGCGCCCCCGACGCGAAGCCGGGCGCCGTGCCGAAGCGGGTGACCGCATGAGCCGCACCACCACCGCGATCCGCCTCGCCGACGCCGACGACCTCGACCGCCTCGTCGCCCTCGACCGCGCCGCCTTCCCCCTCGACCCGTGGAGCGAGTCGCTCTACGAGACCGAGCTCGCGAGCCCGCACACCGGCTACTGGGTCGTCGAGCGCGCCGGCGAGCTCGTCGGCGCCCTCGGCGTGTCGGCGCTCCAGGGCGGCGGCGAGGCCGACATCCAGACCCTCGCGATCGCCGAACCGCTGCGGCGCGGCGGCTGGGCCACCCGGCTGCTGCGCGAGGGCGTCGCCTGGGCGCGAGGCCGCGGCGCGAAGCAGGTGTTCCTCGAGGTGCGCGAGACCGGCGACGCCGCCCGCGCCCTCTACGAGGGGCTCGGCTTCGAGACCATCGGCCGCCGCGAGAACTACTACCGCCGCGAGGGCGTCGCCGCGCTCGTGATGCGCGCCGATGCTCGGCGGCTGCTCGCTCGCATCGACGAGAAGCTCGCCCGCACCGCCCCCGACGAGCCGCTCGTGCTCGGCATCGAGACGAGCTGCGACGAGACCGGCGTCGGTATCGTGCGGGGCCGCATCCTGCTCGCGAACGCCGTCGCCTCGTCGATGGACGAGCAGGCGAAGTACGGCGGCGTCGTGCCCGAGGTCGCCGCCCGGGCGCACGCGGATTCGATGGTGCCGGTGCTGCGCGAGGCGCTCGAGACCGCGGGGGTGTCGCTCGACGAGCTCGACGCGATCGCCGTCACCTCCGGCCCCGGCCTCGCCGGCGCGCTGATGGTCGGGGTCGGCGCCGCGAAGTCGCTCGCGCTCGCCGCCGGCAAGCCCCTCTACGGCGTGAACCACCTCGTCGGCCACGTCGCCGCCGACCTGCTGCGCGAGGACGGCGCGCCGATCGAGTTCCCCGCGATCGCGCTGCTCGTCTCGGGCGGCCACACCTCGCTGATCCGCGTCGACTCGCTCACCGGCGACTCGGAGCTGCTCGGCGAGACGATCGACGACGCCGCCGGCGAGGCGTTCGACAAGGTCGCCCGGCTGCTCGGCCTGCCCTATCCGGGCGGCCCGCAGATCGACCGCGCCGCCGAGGGCGGCGACTCGGCCGCGTTCCGCTTCCCGCGCGGGCTCGCGCATCCGAAGGACGCCCGCGAGCACCGCTACGACTTCTCGTTCTCGGGCCTGAAGACCTCGGTCGCGCGCACCGTCGAGGGCTTCGAGGACCGCGGCGAGCCGGTGCCGATCGCCGACGTCGCCGCGAGCTTCCGCGAGGCGGTCGCCGACGTGCTGCTCGCGAAGGCGCTCGCGGCCTGCGCCGATCGCGGCATCCCGCGGCTGCTGCTCGCCGGGGGAGTGGCGGCGAACGCGCGCGTGCGCGAGCTCGCCGCCGAGCGCTGCGCGGCCGCCGGCGTCGCCCTGCACGTGCCGCCGCTGCGGCTGTGCACCGACAACGGCGCGATGATCGCGGCGCTCGGGGCCGAGCTCGTCGCCGCCGGCCGGGCGCCCTCGCCGCTCGGCTTCGCCGCCGACTCGACGCTGCCGATGACGACCGCGCAGACCGTCGAGGCTCCGCGCTTCGACTGAGCCGGGATCATCGCCGCGGCGGAGTCGGAGCGCGCCGAGGAACCGGACACTAGGATGAGCCCGACCCGCCAGAGAGGAGCACCGGCAGGATGAGCGACACCACCGGCTCGCAGCCGCCGCGCCGCGACGACGAGGCGCGCGAGGCCGACGACGCGCTCGTGCCCGCCGCGGGCGGCACTTTCGGCGTCACCGACGACCGCTCCGGCTTCGGCGCGCCGACCGCCGACGAGGCGCCGGAGCGGACCGCGCCCGAGGCCGACCCCGCGCGGGCCGACGCGGCCGAGCCCGCGCGGGCCGACGCGGCCGACGACGCCATCGACCACGACGCCGTCGACGAGCTCGCCGGCGACGAGCGGCGCGCCTCCGCCGACGCCCACGAGCGGGTGCCCGCCGACGGCGGCACGTTCGGCGTCACCGACGACCGCTCCGGCTACGCCGCGCCCGCCGGTCGACCGCTCAGCGGCCCCGGCGCCGGCTACGCGGCCCCCGCCGGCCCGCGCCCCGGCTTCGACGGCTACGGCCCCGGCGCCGACGGTCGCGAGTTCGCGCCCGCGCAGTACGGCCGGGCGCCCGAGTCGCCGGCGACGGCCGACCGCTCGACGACGACCGGTCTCGTCGCGCTCGTGCTCGCGGTGGTCGCGCTCGTGCTGCTGTGCATCCCCGGATGGGCGTGGATCGTCGCGGCGGCGGTCGCGCCGGTCGCGGTCGTGCTCGGCGCGCTCTCGCTGCGCTCGTCGCGCCGCTACGCGCTGCTCGCGCTCATCGGCGGCGGCATCGCGCTGCTCATCGCGATCGCCACGGCGATCGTCGTGCTGCTCGGCTAGCCGGCGCCGGCGGTCGGCCCTTCGGCGGGGCCCAGGGCGCTCGTGGGGCGGTCGGCCCTTCGGCGGGGCTCAGGGCGCTGGGTGGGCGGATCCGCCCTTCGACGGGCTCAGGGCGCTCGCGGGGCGCGGTCGTGCGTTCCGCGAATGCGGTGGATGCGTCCACTTTCGGCCGCATCCGGGGGTGTTCGGGCGCGAATGGCGGAATACCGCGGGTCGGTGATGCGAGCGCATCGACGCCTTGCCGGGGGTTGACCGGCCCGATGCCATCGGTTCACCGGCCGCGCGTGTCGCGCAACCGAATGGACACTCGCCGTCCACCTGGCGTCCCTACGTTCGACTCTCGTTGCCCAGGCTCGGTCCCGGAATCCCGGGGCGTCTGGCACGGAGAGGCGGCCCATGATCATCGTCGAAGGGTTGACCAAGCGGTACCGGAGCGTCACCGCGGTCGACGACCTGTCGTTCCAGGTCGAGGACGGCGAGCTGTTCGCGCTGCTCGGCACGAACGGCGCCGGCAAGACGACCACCATCTCGTGCATGACGACGCTGCTCGCCGCCGACGAGGGCGCGATCAGCATCGACGGCCTCGAGGTCGGCCGCGACGACCACCGCATCCGCGAGCGCATCGGCGTCGTCTTCCAGCAGTCGCTGCTCGACCCGATGCTCACCGTCGACGAGAACCTCCGCCTGCGCGCGCGCCTCTACGAGGTCGCCGACTCGCGCATCGACGAGCTCGCCGGCCTCGTCGACCTCGAGGGCTTCCGCGACCGCCGCTACGGCGTGCTCTCGGGCGGCCAGAAGCGCCGCGTCGACATCGCCCGCGCCCTGCTCAACCGCCCGCAGACGCTCTTCCTCGACGAGCCCACCGCCGGCCTCGACCCCTCGAGCCGCGACCAGGTGTGGCGCGCCGTGAGCGGCCTGCAGCAGGACCTCGGCCTCACCGTCGTGCTCACCACCCACTACATGCAGGAGACCGAGGCCGCCGACAGCGTCGTCGTCATCGACGCCGGCCGCATACTCGCCGAGGGCACCCCGATCGAGCTGCGCGCTGCGCACTCGCAGCCCGAGCTGCTCGTCGTGCCCGCCGAGGGCGGCCGCGACGCCGTCGTCGACGCCGTCGAGCGGGCGCTGCCCGAGGCCGAGTGGTTCGACGAGGGCGGCGCCGTGCACGTGCCGGTGCCCGACTCGGCGACCGCGCTGCGCATCCTCACCGACCTCGGCGACGCGGTCGAGACCTTCCAGGTGATCCAGGGCTCGATGGACGACGTGTTCCTCTCGCTCACGACCGAACGGAGCAGCGCCGAATGACCACCGTGACCGCCCTCGTGGGCCGCAACCTCCGGATCTACTTCCGCGATCGCGCCGCGGTGATGCTCTCGCTGCTGTCGGCGCTCATCCTGCTGCTGCTCTACCTGCTCTTCCTCGGCTCGCTGCAGGTCGACACCCTGCAGGAGCGCCTGCCCGACGCCGACGGCGACGACATCGCCGGCTTCGTCGGGAGCTGGGTGTTCGCGGGCATCGTGATGATCAGCACCTTCACCACCGGGCTCGCCGCGCTCGGCTCCTACGTCGACGACCGCTCCTCGGGCCGGTTCAAGGAGTTCCGGGTCTCGCCGATCCGCCGCTGGCAGCTCATCCTCGGCTACCAGCTCGCCGCGGTCGTCGTCGCGACGCTGATGAGCACGGTGCTGCTGCTCGTCGGGGCGCTGCTCATGCTCGTGCTCTACGGCCACTTCCCGGCGCCGCTCGACCTGCTGCGCGCGTTCGGCCTCATCGTGCTGCTGTCGACCGCGTTCGCCGCGTTCTCGTCGTTCGTGCTCACGTTCATCGGCACGGCGAGCGCCTACACCGCGTTGAGCACCATCGTCGGCACGCTGCTCGGCTTCCTCGCCGGCGCCTACCTGCCGCTCGGCCTGCTCTCGCGCACCATCGGCGACGTCATCAACTCGATGCCGTTCTCGCCGGCCGCGATGCTGCTGCGCGAGCCGCTCGCCGGCGACGCCCTCGACCGGCTCGTCGCGCACGTGCCCGAGTCGCACCGCGAGACCGCCCGCACCGAGATCGCCGACTACTACGGCTTCGACCTCCGCATCGGCGACCTCGTCATCGAGCCGCTCTGGGCGCTCGTCGGCCTCGTCGTGATGGCGGTCGTGTTCACCGCGCTCGGCGCCTGGCGCATCGGCCGGAGCATCCGATGAGCCGCGCCGGCACCGCGGTGCTCTTCCCCGGCCAGGGCAGCCAGGTGCCCGGCATGGGCCGCCGCGCCGCCGAGGCCTCGCCGCGCGCCGCCGCGCTCTACGACGCGGCGAGCGCGGCGATCGACCGCGACCTGCGCGAGCTGTGCTGGCACGCCCCGCTCGAGACGCTCACCCGAACCGAGAATCTGCAGCCCGCGCTCACCGTCGCCGCGCTCGCCGACTGGCTCGCCGACGACGACCGCCCCGACCCGGCCGCCCGCACCGCCGGCCACAGCGTCGGCGCGCTCGCCGCGGCCGCCGTCGCCGGCGCCCTCGACCCGGTCGACGCGGTGCGGCTCGCCGCCGCCCGCGGCGCGCTCATGGCCTCGGCCCCCGCCGGCGGCGCGATGCTCGCCGTCGCCACCCCGAAGACCGCCGACGAGGCCGCGCAGCACGCGGCCGCGGTCGAGCTCGCCGAGCGCTTCGACGTCGACGTCGCCGCCGTGAACGGCCCCACCCAGGTGGTGCTCGCCGGCGCGGCCGACCGCATCGACGCCGCCGCGGCCGAGATCGGCGGCCGCTCGAAGCGGCTCGAGGTGAGCAACGCCTTCCACTCGCGCTTCATGGCGCCGGTCGCCGACGAGTGGGCGCGCACGCTCGAGGGCGTCGCGTTCGCCGACGGCGCCGGCGGCTACGTCGGCTGCGCGAGCGGCGCGCTCGCCGCCGACGGCGACGCGGTGCGCGCCGACCTCCGCGACGGCCTCACCGGCGCCGTGCGCTGGATGGCCGTGCTGCAGGCCCTCGACGGCTGCGCCGACTTCGACGTCTACGGGCCCGGCCGGGCCATCGCCCGCCTCGCCCGCCCCTTCCTCGACGGCCGCGCCGTCCGCACCCACGAGCCCGCAGGAGCACGATGACCACCGCCGCCACCGCAGCCGCCGCCGAGGCCACCGCGCCCGCCGGGGCCCTCGCATCCGAGGCCACCGCATCCGAAGCCACCGAGCCCCGCCCCGTCGCGCTCGTCACCGGCGCCTCGCGCGGCATCGGCCGCGCCGCCGCGATCGAGCTCGCCGCGAACGGCTGGGACGTCGCCGGCTGGTACCGCAGCAACGACGACGAGAGCGCCGCCACCGCCCGCGAGGTCGAGGCGCGCGGCGGCCGCTACCTCGGCACCCGCCTCGACGTCGGCGACGAGGACGCGGTGCGCGCCGCGATGCGCGAGGTGCGCACCGGCTTCGACGGCCCGCTGCGCGCCGTCGTCGTCGCCGCCGGCATCACCAGCGACGGCTTCGCCGGCTCGATGAGCGCCGACAAGTTCCGCCGCGTCATCGAGACGAACCTCGTCGGCGCCTTCTTCATCTGCCGGGATGCGCTGCGCGCGATGCGGAAGACCGGCGGCGCGATCGTGCTGCTCTCGTCGACCTCCGGCATCAGCGGCCAGCCCGGCCAGGCGAACTACTCGGCCTCGAAGGGCGGCATCAACGCGATGACCCAGGCGCTCGCGAAGGAGGGCGCCGCCGCCGGCATCCGCGTCAACGCCGTCGCGCCCGGCTTCACCGACACCGACATGTACCGCGCGATGGACTCGGCCACCCGCCAGTCGCTCGTGCAGCGCATCCCGCTCGGCCGCGTCGGCGAGCCCGAGGAGGTCGCCCGCGCGATCCGCTTCCTCGCCACCGACGAGTCGAGCTACATCACCGGCCAGATCCTCGCCATCGACGGCGGCATCACCGCCTGAGCCGGCTCGCGCCCCCAGCCCCGACCACCCGCATCCCGCACGACCGAAGGAACCACCCATGTCGCAACTCGACAAGGCCACCGCCCGCTTCGAGCTCAACACCCGCCTGCGCGAGCTCCTGCTCGAGGGCCTCGACCTCCCCGACGCCCCCGAGCAGGTCGACTTCGACCAGCCGCTGTTCGGCCGCGGCCTCGAGCTCGACTCGCTCGACACGCTCGAGATCGTCAGCCTCCTCGAGGAGGAGTTCGGCGTGTTCGTCTCCGACGAGCAGCGCGCGATCTTCGGCTCGATGAACAAGATCGCCGACGAGGTCGAGGCGAACCGGTGACCGAGGCCCGCGTCTTCGACGCCGATGCGCTGCAGCGGATGCTGCCGCACCGGCAGCCGTTCCTGCTGCTCGACCGGGTCGAGGTCGCCGAGCCCGGCGTCAGCGGCGTCGGGCTGAAGTGCATCTCGATCTCCGACCCGGTGTTCGCGGGGCACTTCCCCGGCCACGCCGTGTACCCGGGGGTGCTGCTCATCGAGGCCGCCGGCCACACCTGCGGCATCGTCGAGTACGCCGGCGCCGACCCCTCGGCCCCGCCGCGCATCGGCTACCTCGCGGGCGTGCGCAAGTTCTCGTTCAAGCAGACCGTGCATCCCGGCGACCGCGTCGAGTTCCACGTGCGCCGCCGGGCGGCGCTCGGCGAGCTGTTCGAGTACGAGTGCCGGCTCGTCGTCGACACGAAGACGGTCGCCGAGGGCGGCATCGCCGTCGCGACCCGGCCGGCGGCGGTGTAGCCCCTTGGCCATCGAGGTGCGGCGGTACGTCGACGCGGATGCGGGGGCGCTCGCCGAGCTGCTCAACCGCAACGCGTACGGACCGATCGAGCACGGCACGGCGATCGACGCCGAGCGCGTGCGGCGGATGCTCGCCGAGCGCGGCATCGTCGAGTGCGTCGTCGGCGACGACGGCGAGGCGCTGCGCGGCTGCATCGCGCTCGCCGTCGGCTCCGGCCGGCGCGCCGCCGACGCGCACGAGCGCTTCGCGGGCCTGTTCGTCGTCGACGACCGCCACCGCAACTCGATGCTCGCGGGCAAGCTGTTCCGCGAGATCTTCGCCGACCGCATCCGCGCCGGCGGCGTGCGCACGCTCCGCATCGAGGCGAACCCGGCGAACGCGCGCGCCTTCCCGCTCTACCTCCGGGTCGGCTTCCGCGCCCGTCCCGGCGCCCGCCCGGATGAGGACGGCTACGTCGAGCTCGTCTCGCACCTCCCCGGCCTCATCGACGACCTCGTGCTCGCCGACGGCCGCGCCGACGCCGACGACGTCGCCCCGAAGCTCAACTGGCGGATGATGCGCGCCGGCCGCGACCTCGACCCCGCCGAGGGCGTCGTCGAGCGCGACGGCCGGCTCGTCATCGAGTACCCGATCGACACCGGCGACCTCGAGCTCGTCGCCGCCGTCGACTACGCGACCGGCGGCCTGGTCGAGGCGGTGCGCACCGGCGGCCGCGAGATCGACCTGCCCGCCGGGGGCACCGCCGTCGAGCCGCCGGCGCCCGCCGCGCTGCTGCGCGCGCCGCTCGCCGACGGCCACGAGCTCGTCGTCGCCGACGACGGCACCGTCGAGCTCGTGCGCGGCGAGGGCGACGGCGCCGTCGTGCTGCTGCGCGAGCGCTGGCCGGTGCTGCTCGGCGCCGATGCCCCCGCCGTGCGTCGGCAGGGCGCCCGCCGCGCGGCGACCGTCGAGGCGGCCGCCGAGGGCGCCCCGCACTGGCGGCTGCGCGCCGAGGGCGACCCGATCGAGCGCGAGCTCGTCGTCGCCGACGACGGCCGCTCGTTCGAGCTCGTCGCCCGCCCGCCCGCCGACGGCGTCGCGCTCGCCGCGCCCTGGATGACGATGCGCATCGCCGAGCACGCCGTGCGCGCCGAGGGCGGCGCCTGGCGCGGCGGCCCGGTGCTGCCCGGCCGCTGGCCCGCCGACTGGGGCGACTTCGAGGCCGCCCGCGAGCCGCTCGACGCCGACGAGGCGTGGTGGTGCGACGGCGCCACCGGGATGCGGCTGCGCTGGACCGGCATCGCCCGCGGCGACGGCCGCGCCGCGCC
>JAAYAS010000281.1 GCA_012719255.1 Microbacteriaceae bacterium
CCGGCGACGGCACCGCGCTCACCGCCGGCACCACCGCCCGCATCGCCGACGGCGCCGCCGCCGTGCTGCTGCTGCCCGAGTCGACGCGTCGAGGCGCGCCCGGACTCGCTGTGCGGGCGGGCGCGACGGTCGGCGTCGACCCCCGGATGCCCGGAATCGGCCCGGTGCCCGCCGTCCGCCGCGCCCTCGAGCGGGCCGGTGCCGGACTCGACGACCTCGCGGCCGTCGAGCTCGTCGAGGCCTACGGCGCCCAATCGCTCGCGGTGCTCGACGACCTCGGGCTCGCCGACGGCGAGGCGGTCGATCCGCGGGTCAACGCGACGGGCGGGGCGCTCGCGCTCGGCCACCCCTGGGGCGCGAGTGCCGCGATCGCCGTGGTGCGGCTCTGGAGCCGGCTCGTGCGCGGCGGCGCGCCGGCGGGCTCGCTCGGGCTCGCCACCGCCGCGATCGGCGGCGGCATGGGGGTCGCCGCGGTGCTCGAGGTGGTGCGATGAACGCGGACGGCACCGGCATCGTGCTCCGCGACGTCGACGTCGACCTCGACGGGCACCGCGTGCTCGAGGGCGTGAGTTGCGAGCTCGACGCGCGGAGCATCGCGGTGATCGGCCCGAACGGCTCCGGCAAGTCGACCTTCGCACGGCTGCTCGCCGGGCTCGTCGCGCCGACGCGCGGCGAGGTGCGCGTGCACGGCATCGACCCCGTCGCCGAGGAGCGGCGGCTGCGCGAGCGGCTCGGGTTCGTGTTCAGCAATCCGAGCGCGCAGCTCGTCATGCCGACCGTCCGCGAGGACCTCGCCTTCAGTCTGCGGGGACGGCGGCGCGACGGCCGACGGCTCGCGCGCGCCGAGATCGAGGCGCGCGTCGAGGCCGTGCTCGCCGACTCGCCGCTCGCCGACCGCGGCGACGCGCCCGCGTTCTCGCTCTCGGGCGGTCAGCAGCAGCTGCTCGCGCTCCTCGGCGTGCTCATCACCGATCCCGAGCTCGTCATCGCCGACGAGCCGACGGCGCTGCTCGATCTCGTGAACACGCGCACGATCGCGACGATCCTGCTCGACGTCATGCCGGCGCGGCTCGTGCTCGTCACGCACGACCTCGACCTCGCGCGCCGCTGCGAGACCGCAGTGCGATTCGAGGCCGGTCGGCTCGTGCAGCAGGGGCCGCCCGACGAGGTCGTGGCCGCCTACCTGGCGAGCGTGCCGTGATCTCGCAGTACCGGCCCGGCACCAGTGCCGTGCATCGCGCACCGGCGTGGCTGAAGCTCGCGGCGCTCGCGCTCGTCGCGGTGGCCGTCTCGCTCGCCACCCCGCACCGGTCTCCCCTCGTGCTCGTCGGCCTGCTCGGCGGCGCCGCTGCGCTGCTCGTCGCGGTGCACCTCGTCGCGGGCCTCGGGCTCGGGGAGCTCGCCCGGCAGGCCTGGGCGCTGCGGTGGCTCGTCGTCGTCATGGCCGTGCCGCAGCTCGTGTTCCTCGGGCCGCTCGAGGCCGGGGTGAACATGCTGCGCATCGTGCTGCTCGTGCTCATCGCCGGCATCGTCACGCTGACGACGCCGATGTCGGCGCTGCTCGACGTGCTCGAGCGGCTGGTCCGGCCGCTCGCCCTGGTGGGGCTGCCGCCCGAGCGCGTCGCGCTGCTGCTCGCCCTGACGATCTCGACGGTGCCGGTCGTCGCCGGGATGTTCGCGCAGGTGCGGGAGGCGCAGCGGGCGCGCGGCATCCGCAGCGCGTGGCGGCCGGTGCTGCCGCTGCTCGTGCTCTCGCTCCGGCACGCCGACGAGCTCGGCGATGCGCTGAAGGCGCGGGGCGTGCACTGAGCCGCCTCGCGGTCGAACCGCTAGCATCGAGCCATGACCGGCAGCACCAGCGAGATCATCTACGAGAACCCGCAGTTCCGCACGACGAAGTGGACCATCTCCCCCGGCGGCACCATCCCGATGCACCGCCACGAGCACGAGTACGTCGTCGTGCCCCTCAGCGACAACGTGATGCATGTCACGACCGCCGACGGCGAGGTGATCGAGGCCCGCATGGAGCCCGGCACCGCCTACGGCCGGCCGAAGGGCGTCGAGCACCGCTGCGACAACCGCGGCACCACCGACATCGTCTTCATCGAGGTCGAGTCGCTCCGGCCCTGAGCGCCCGCTCGACCGGCCGCTGCGCCTCCGGCCTACTCGGCCCGCGGCGCGGCCGGTGCGCCGTCGTAGACGACCCAGTTCGTGCGGGTGCCGAGCTGGTCGTAGAGCGCCTGGGCGCGGTGGTTGTCCTCCGCGGTGATGCCGCGCACGATCGAGCAGCCCTCCTCGGCCGCGATCGAGCGCACCGCCTCGAGCAGCGCCCGCGCGGCCCCGGCCCCGCGCGCATCCGGCTTCGTGAAGAGGTCGTCGAGCCAGATTCCGACGGTGCCGGTCGACGGCCGGGCGAAGCGCCGGTAGTGGCCGATGCCGACGAGCTCGCCGTCGTGCTCGACGCCGATGCCCCGCACCTCGTGCTCGGGGTCGAGCAGCCAGCTCCAGACGCGGTCGATCACGGCCTCGTCGGGCTCGAGGCGGTAGAACTCGCGGTAGCCGCGGAAGAGCGGCCGCCACTGCGCCTCGTCGGCGGCGGTGATCGGGCGGACCGTCGGGCCGGTGGTGGGGGTCATGGCGCGTTCCCTTCTGCCCGGTTCGCCGGGCCGAGTGGTGCGGACGTCGTCGTCCGTCCGGCGAGCGTATCGGCGGGCCGCCGCACCACGAAGGGGCGCGCGCACAGCAGACCGCCCTGCGCGTGTGCCGCCGCACAGCGCACCGGCCCGCGCCCCGACGCCGTCCGGAAGGAGCCGGGCGCCGTCCGCGCGCTCAGCGGCGCTTCGCCGGCGGGTGCGCGCGCCACAGCTGCGGCGGCGTGATCGCCGAGGCGTCGACCCGCAGGTCGGCGGCCCACTGGAGCCCGAGGTAGGGGTTGCGCAGCCAGCCGCGGCCGACGTTGACGACGTCGGCGTCGCCGAGCGCGAGGATCGCCTGCGCGGTGCGGGCG
>JAAYAS010000030.1 GCA_012719255.1 Microbacteriaceae bacterium
CGGCACGCGCACGCCGTCGCGGGCGGTCGCCCAGTGCCGTTCGGCGCGGTAGTCGCCCGGGTCGTAGCCGCCGAGCACGGGGGTCTCGCGGCGCAGCACCGGCGCGGCGCCGGCGGCGAGGTCGTCGAGGTGCACCTCGAGGATGCGCGTCGGGCGCACCCAGCTGTCGGCCTCGAGCCGCAGCACCGGCGCGCCCCACTCCTGATCGATGCTCGACACGGCGACGAGCTCCTCGTCGATCGCCGGCCGCAGCTCGGTCGCGAGGTCGTCGAGCGGCCGCACCGACACCGTCGGCAGGCCGTCGCGCATCGACTCGATCACGAGGTGCCGACCGGCGTGGGCGACGTCGAGGAGCCGCTCGGTCTCGCTCGCGGCGATGACGACCTCGGGGTCGAGGTCGGCGATGCGCTCGGCGGTGCTGCCGACGAGCCGCGAGTGCCCGGCGTCGACGAGCACGAGCTCGCCGTTGCGGGCGCCGTCGTGGTGGAGGATCGCGAGCTTCGAGCGCCCCTGGGCGACGATCGGCACGACGTCGTAGAGGGTGCGGGCGCGGCGCGGCAGTACGAGGATGCGGTCGCTGAGCGGAAGCCCGGTGCCCGACATCAGCGGCAGCGGGTGCACCTCCGACAGCTCGGAGTTGCCGACGCTGATGACGATGAATCGGCGGTCGTCGCTGATCGTCGCGTCGAGCCACATCTCGGGGTCGTCCTCGCGGAACACGACGCGGTCGCGCGCCGGGTCGTCGCCGATGCGGTGGATGCGGATCTCGTGCGGGCGCCACGAGTCGTCGACGACCGTGTACATCACCTCGCGGTCGCCCGGGAGGAACTCGACGCCGTAGCCGAGGCCGGTGATCTCGTCGACGAGATCGGCGCCGGTGGTGAGGTCGCGCACGTGCAGCGCGAAGCGCTCGTCGCCGGTGGTGTCGGTGAGCCAGGCGAGCAGGCTGCCGTCGTGGGCGATGTCGAAGCCGCCGAGCGCGTAGAAGTCGTGGCGCTGCGAGTCGGCGTTCGCGTCGAGCAGCACCTGCTCGCCGGGCAGCGGTCCGCCGTCGTCGGGCAGCCGCGGCGGGGTCCAATCGGCGCGCTCGTCGCCGGTCGTGGCGGCGCGCACGCGGCAGAAGATGGGATGCTGGCCGCCCTCGACGGTGCGCGAGTAGTACCACCACTGGCCCTCGCGACGCGGCACCGACAGGTCGGCCTCCTTGGTGCGGCCCTTGATCTCGGCGAAGATCGCCTCGCGCAGCGGCGCCTGGTCGGCGGTGACGGCGTCGGTGTAGGCGTTCTCGGCCTCGAGGTGGGCGAGCACCTCCGGCGATTCCTTGTCGCGCAGCCACTCGTAGTCGTCGATGAACAGGTCGCCGTGGTGCCGGCGCTCGACCGGCTGCTTGCGGGCGACAGGAGGAGCGGGCTGCGCGGTGTCGGTCATGCCCCCGACGGTAGCGCCAAGTGCTGGCCGTTTCGCCGACTCCCTGCTTCGCCCCAAGCGGCGGTGCGACAGTGGCGGCATGAACGAGCGCACCGCATCCCCCGCCCCCGCCGAGCACCCGCATTCGACGCTGCAGTTCCTCGGCGGCGCCGAGACGGTGACCGGGTCGAAGTACCTGCTCACCGTCGGCGAGCGCCGCATCCTCGTCGACGTCGGCATGTTCCAGGGCGAGAAGCAGCTGCGCGCCCGCAACTGGCTGCCGTTCCCCTTCGACGCCGCCGGCATCACCGATGTGCTGCTCACGCACGCGCACATGGACCACGTGGGCATGCTGCCGCGGCTCGTGAAGCAGGGCTTCCGCGGCCCCGTGTTCGCGACCGAGGGCACGGTGCGGCTCGCCGAGATCGTGCTCCGCGACGGCGCGAAGATCCAGGAGCAGGATGCGCGGGATGCGAACAAGGGCGGCTGGAGCAAGCACTCGCCCGCGCTGCCGCTCTACACGACCGAGGACGTCGAGGCGACGCTGCCGCTGTTCGTCACCGTGCCCTTCGACGAGGATCTCGATCTCGACGACGGCATCGTGGCCCGCTACACGCGCGCCGGCCACATCCTCGGCTCGGCGTCGATCACGGTGTGGACGCGGTCGACGTCGGTGGTGTTCTCGGGCGATCTCGGCCGGGCGACGCATCCGGTGCTCAAGCCCCGCGACGCCGCCCCCGGCGCGCCCTACGCGCTCATCGAGTCGACCTACGGCGACCGCGAGCACCCCGACCCCGACCTGCTGCCGCACGAGGGCTTCGCCGATGTCGTGCGCCGCACTCTCGAGCGCGGCGGGTCGGTGCTCGTGCCGGCGTTCGCCGTCGACCGCACCGAGGTGGTGCTGAAGAACATCGCGGAGCTCCGCCGCGACGGCCGCATCCCCCACTGCCCGGTCTACGTCGACTCGCCGATGGCGAACCTCGCGCTCGACGTGTACCGCTCGATGCCGGAGGAGCTGCGCGACGACCTGCGGCCGGAGGAGCTGCTCGAGTTCCCCGACCTCCACTCGGTGCGCACGCCCGACGAGTCGATGGCGCTCACGCGCGACTCGAACCGGCGGCCGAGCATCATCGTCGCCGCGAGCGGCATGGCGACCGGCGGCCGCGTGCTCCACCACCTGCAGGCGATGCTCCCCGACAGGAAGAACGCCGTGGTGCTCACCGGTTACCAGGCGGTCGGCACCCGCGGTCGGCAGCTCGTCGAGGGCGCCACGAAGCTGAAGATGCACGGCGAGTACGTGAAGGTGCGGGCCGAAGTGTTCCAGGACTCGGAGTTCTCGGTGCACGGCGACGGCAGCGACCTGCTCGACTGGCTCCGCGAGCTCGAGCCGCGGCCGCGCACCGTCTACTGCGTGCACGGCGAGCCCGACTCGGCGAACGCGCTGATGTCGCGGATCGAGGCCGAGCTGCCCGGCGTCGACGCGATCGTGCCGACGCACAACGAGATCGTCGTGCTCGACGGGATGCACGCCGTGCCGGAGTCGGCGCCGGTGCCGACGCTCCACCCCGACCGCTCGCTCGCGCCGGTGCCCGGCGCCCGGGATGCGGCGGCCGCGCCGACCGCACCCGCGGCCGCGCCGCTCGCGGCGGCGACCGCGGCGATCACCGACTACCGGCTCGTCACCGGCGCCGACGCCGCCGAGCTCTCGGCGGCGGTCACCGCCGCGCTCGGCGAGGGCTACGTGCCGTACGGCGGGCCCGGCATCGGCGCGGTCGACGGCGCCGCCGTCTACCTGCAGGCGCTCGTGCGGCGCTGATCGGCCGCTCGAGGGGCGGGCGTCGGCGCCGCGGGCGTCGGCGGCGCGGGCGCTGGGCCGACGCCGCCGCGCGGCGTCACCAGGTGCTGCCGCAGGCGACGTCGACGGTGTACTCGAGCGGGTTCGAGTACGAGTAGTCCATCATCTCGTAGGCGGTGCCGCTCGCGACGGCGCGGCCGTCGGCGATCGTCAGCGTGCCCGAGCCGGAGCCCGAGCTCGAGTCGGACGACCAGAAGATCATCGAGGTTGAGTCGGCCCCGCCCGCCGAGAGCATCACGAAGTCGACCGCGCCGCGCTCGTCGGCGCTCACCCAGAGCACGGGGCCGCCGTCCTCGTCCGGTTCGGCGCCCGCCTCGCCGCCCATCACCGAGGGCGAGTCGCCGGTGGTGCAGACGATCTCCCAGTCGACGCCCGACAGGTCGTGGTCGCCGTAGGCGACCCGGTCGCCCGAGCCGCCGCCCGAACCGCCGCCGGTGCCCCCGCCGCCGGTGCCCCCGTCGCCGCCGGAGCCGCCGTTCCCTCCGGTGCCGCCGCCGGTCCCGCCGGTCTCGCCGGTGCCGCCGCCCTCGCCGCCGTCACCGCCCGGGAAGGTCGGGAACGGCAGGCCGCCGCCACCGCCACCGCCGCCCTCGCCGCCGGGCTCGCCGCCCGCCTCGCTCGTGGGCTCGACGGTCACCGTCTCGTCGCCGTCGCTGCCGGTCGTGCAGCCCGTGAGCCCGATGAGCGCGAGCGGCACGATCGCGAGCGCCGCGAGCGGTGCGCGCATCCTGTCGAGTGCGGCCATGGTCGGTCCCCTCCTCGGTCGTGCGGGCGCGGGCGCGCCCTCGATCCTCCAGAGTAGGCGGCGGCCGCGTCGGCCGCGTCGGGGCCGAGTCGGCTTCGCGATGCGACCGGCGGATGATCGCGCCGGAGGCGGCTCAGTCACTCGGGCATACGAACTCGACGGCGTAGCTCGTGTCGACCGAGAGGTCCTTGTCGAAGGGGCCGTACGAGACACCCCGGCCCTCCGAGGTCACGAGCCGATCGGCGACGAGGAACGTGCCGGCGCCCTGGTTCGTGACCGGGGTGACGCTGAGGCCCGACTTCGAGGCCTGGCCGCCGCCGCGCGGACCCCAGGTGAAGGTGAACGAGATGAGCTCGCCGCTCGTGCTCGCGAGCAGCATCGCGACGTAGTCGTTGCCCTGCGCGTCGGCGGCGGTCGCGGTGATCGTCGGCGCCGAGTCGAGGCCGCTGCAGGTCACCGACCAGTCGAGCACGCCGAAGTCGTCGTTGCCGATGCGCACGGCGTGCTCCTCGGCGGCGTCGGCGGTCGCGGTCGGCTCCGGCACGCCCGTCGGCGTCGCGTCCTCGGCCTCGGTGGGCTCGGGCGCCCCCGTCGGCTCGGGGTCGGCCGCGGTGGCGGTGACCGTCGGCGTCGGCTCGGGGGCGGCGGTCGCGGGCGGCGGCGCGCTCGTCGGGTCGCCGTCGCCCGAGGCGGTCATCGGCGCGGCGCAGCCGGCGAGGCCGAGCGCGAGCACGGCGAGCCCGGCCGCGATGCGGGCCGATGGGATGCGGGTCATGCGCGGGCCTCGTCGCGTGCGGCGCCGATCACGCCGACTTCTCGCCGCGGCGCTGCTCGGGCTTCGGGAGGATGGTCGGCGCGGCGTTCTCGCGCACGACCTCGGCGGTGATGCGGACGGTGCCGACGTCGTCGCGCGAGGGGATCTCGAACATGATCGGCCCGAGCACCTCCTCGAGGATCGCGCGCAGGCCGCGGGCGCCGGTCTTGCGGGCGACCGCGAGGTCGGCGATCTCGTCGAGCGCCTCGGCGTCGAACTCGAGCTCGACGCCGTCGATCTCGAACATCTTCTGGTACTGCTTCACGAGCGCGTTGCGGGGCTCGACGAGGATGCGCACGAGCGAGTCGCGGTCGAGCGGCTCGACCGAGGTGATCACCGGCAGGCGGCCGATGAACTCGGGGATGAGGCCGAACTTGTGGAGGTCCTCCGGCTGCACGTCGGCGAAGGTGTCGTCGATCGCGCTCGGCGAGTGCAGCGGCGAGCCGAAGCCGATGCCCTTCTTGCCGGCGCGCGACGAGATGATCTCCTCGAGGCCGGCGAACGCGCCGGCGCAGATGAACAGCACGTTCGTGGTGTCGATCTCGATGAACTCCTGCTGCGGGTGCTTGCGCCCGCCCTGCGGCGGCACCGAGGCGGTGGTGCCCTCGAGGATCTTCAGCAGCGCCTGCTGCACGCCCTCGCCCGAGACGTCGCGGGTGATCGAGGGGTTCTCGGCCTTGCGGGCGATCTTGTCGATCTCGTCGATGTAGACGATGCCCTGCTCGGCGCGCTTCACGTCGTAGTCGGCCGCCTGCAGCAGCTTGAGGAGGATGTTCTCGACGTCCTCGCCGACGTAGCCGGCCTCGGTGAGCGAGGTGGCGTCGGCGACGGCGAACGGCACGTTGAGGCGGCGCGCGAGCGATTGCGCGAGATAGGTCTTGCCGGTGCCGGTGGGGCCGATGAGGAGGATGTTCGACTTCGCGATCTCGACCTCGTCGTCGCGATCCTCGACCGCGGCGATCTCGCCGGCGGCGCGGATGCGCTTGTAGTGGTTGTAGACCGCGACCGACAGCGCGCGCTTCGCGGCCTCCTGGCCGACCACGTACTGCTGCAGGAACTCGAAGATGTCGAGCGGCTTCGGCAGGTCGAAGTCGGCGACCGCCTCGGGCGACTCCTCGCTCATCCGCTCGCGGATGATCTCGTTGCACAGCTCGACGCACTCGTCGCAGATGTACACGCCGGGCCCGGCGATCAGCTGCTGGACCTGCTTCTGGCTCTTCCCGCAGAACGAGCACTTCAGCAGGTCGCTGCTCTCGCCGATGCGCGCCATTCGTGTACCTCCCGTTGTGGAACTGCATCCAGCGTAGCCCGCGCCCCCGACAAACACCGGGCACCCGACCCGGCGCGTAACCCGCCCGGCCCCGCCGCCGCATCCAGGCCCCGCCACGGCCGCCCGGCTCGCCTGCCCGGATATGTCGAAGCCGCTCGAGTCCTACGCCCTGATCGGCGACCGCTCCACCGCCGCGCTCGTCGCCGACGACGGCGCGATCGACTGGCTCTGCCTGCCGCGCTTCGACTCGCCCGCCTGCTTCGCGGCGCTGCTCGGCGACGAGTCGCACGGGCACTGGCGCATCGCCCCGGTCGGCGAGGCCGACCGCGAGCGCCGCTACCTCGACGACTCGATGGTGCTCGAGACCGTCTGGACCACCCCCACCGGCCGCGCCCGGGTCGTCGACTTCATGCCGACCGGCGAGCGCCGCGCCGACCTCGTGCGCATCGTCGAGTGCATCGAGGGCGTCGTCGAGTTCGAGCAGGAGCTGGTGCTGCGCTTCGACTACGGCCTCGTCCCGCCGTGGATGACCCGCGTCGTCGAGCGCCGCAGCGGGCACGAGCACGAGGCGCTGCGCGCCGTCGCCGGCCCGCACGCGGTGCTGCTGCGGGGCACCCACCTCCCCGACGCCGACGACGGCGCCCACCGCGGCCGGTTCGAGCTCGCGGCCGGCGAGCGCGCCGTGCTCGACCTCGTCTGGTTCCGCTCGTACGCCGAGCCGCCGCCCTCGCTCGACGAGACCGCCGCGCTCGAGGCGACGCTGCGGGCCGACCGCGAGTGGATCGCCGACCTCGGCTACACCGGCCCGTACGAGGCGCAGGTGCGCCGCTCGGTGCTCGTGCTGCGCGCGCTCACGCACGAGGAGACCGGCGGCATCGTCGCCGCGCCGACCGCCTCGCTGCCGGAGGACCTCGGCGGCGTGCGCAACTGGGACTACCGCTACACCTGGCTGCGCGACGCCGCGCTCACCGTCGAGGCGCTCATCGGCGCCGGGTTCGCGCGCAAGAGCACGGCCTGGCGCGACTGGCTCGTGCGCGCCGCCGCCGGCGACGGCGAGGCGCTGCTGATCATGCACGAGGTCGACGGCGGCCGCGACATGATCGAGCGCGAGCTCGACCACCTGCCCGGCTACGAGGGCTCGCGGCCCGTGCGCATCGGCAACGGCGCCTGGGACCAGCGCCAGACCGACGTGCTCGGCGAGGTGGTGATCGCCCTCGAGCTGCTGCGCGACCGCGGCTGCTACGGCGACGGCAGCACCTGGCGGCTCCAGTGCGCCCTGCTCGACGCGCTCGCCGACGACTGGCGGGCCCCCGACCACGGCCTGTGGGAGATGCGCGGCCCGGTGCGCGCGTTCACCCACTCGCGGGCGATGGTGTGGGCCGCCTTCGACCGCGGCATCCGCGCCGCCGAGCGGCACGGCCTCGACGGCGACGTCGAGCGCTGGCGCGAGGTGCGCGACGCCGTGCGCGAGGCCGTCGACGCCGAGGGGTACGACGCCGAGGAGGGCGTGTTCACGCAGCACTCCGAGACGACGGAGGTCGACGCCTCGCTGCTGCTGCTCGCCACGATCGGCATCGTCGAGCCCGACGACGAGCGCTTCGTGCGCACCGTCGAGCGCATCGAGCGCGATCTGCTCCGCGACGGCTTCGTGCTCCGCTACCGCACCGAGGCCGGCTTCGACGGCATCGAGGGCGACGAGCACCCCTTCCTCATCTGCGGCTTCTGGCTCGTCATCGCCTACGCGCAGCTCGGCCGCCGCGCCGACGCCGAGGCGCTGATGGCGCGGCTGCTCGGCACGGCGAACGACCTCGGGCTCATGGCCGAGGAGTACTCGCCCGGGCTCGACCGGCTCGTCGGCAACTTCCCGCAGGCGTTCTCGCACATCGGGGTCGTGCAGGCCGCGCTCGCGCTCGCGAGCGACGACGGCGATCCGCACGGTGACGCCTGAGCGCATCCCGGCACCGGCGCCGCCCGCCCCCGCCGGTCGCGCCCGACCGCACGGCCCGTCGGCTCAGCGGGGCAGCGGCGCCCAGCCCTCGGGCCCGGCACTGCCGGCGGCGTACTCGTCGAGCGGCACCTCGTCGGCCCGCCAGGCGTCGATGACCGGCTGCAGGATCGCCCAGCAGCGCTCGGCGACGTCGCCGCGCACGCTGAGCAGCGGGTCGCCGGCGAGCATCGCGCCGAGCACCTCGCCGTAGGGCGTGCGCGCCGGCTCGCCCACCCGCCCGGTGAGCGCCCGCGGCTCGAGGATGCGCGGGTCGCCCGCGCCGCTCGTCGTGAGCTCGAGCCGGATGCCGCCGGTGCCGAGATCGACCTCGAGCGCGTTCGCGCCCGGGTCGCCCTCGAGCCCGCGCGGCACCACCGGCGGGCGCCGCCAGTGCAGCCGGACGAGCTTGCGCTTCTCGTCGAGGGCCTTGCCGCTGCGGAGCACGAACGGCACGCCCGCCCAGCGCTGCGAGCGCACCTCGAGCACCACCTCGGCGAGGGTCTCGGTGCGGTTCGCGGGGTCGACATCGGGCTCGTCGACGTAGTCGGGCAGCTCCTCGCCGTCGACCCGGCCGGCGGTGTAGCGGGCGCGGCGCGAGGCGGCGACGGGGTCGTCGCCGAGGATGCGCGTCGCGCGCAGCGCGTGCGCGACGAGGTCGCGCAGCTCGACGTGGTCGATCGCGTTCGGCTCGTCCATCGCGACGAGCGCGGCGACGAGCAGCAGGTGCGACTGCACCATGTCGACGAGCGCGCCGGTGGCGTCGTAGAAGGCGCCCCGGCCCTCGAGGCCGATCGTCTCGTCGGCGACGATCTCGACGCGCTCGACGTGATCGCGGTTCCAGACCGGTTCGAGCACCCGGTTCGCGAAGCGCAGCGCGAGGAGGTTGCGCACGAGCGAGTCGCCGACGAAGTGATCGACCCGGAACACCCGCTCCTCGGGCACGAGCCGGGCGACCGCCGCGTTGAGCGCCCGCGCCGAGGCCTCGTCCTCGCCGATCGGCTTCTCGAGCGCGAGCCGCAGGCCGTCGGGCGCGGCGGCGCCGTCGAGCAGCTCGACCGCCTCGAGCGCCACCGCCGGCGGCAGCGCGAAGTAGAGCAGCGAGTCGGCAGGCAGCGACTCGACGAGCCCGACGAGCCCCTCGCGGTCGAGCACGTCGAGGCGGCGGTGCCCGGTGCGGTCGGCGACCTCGTCGATGCGCGCGCCGTCGAGCCCCTCGGCCTCGGCGAGCGCCGCGCGCACCCGGTCGCGCCAGGCGTCGGCGTCGCCGTCGCGCTCGACGCCGATGAGCTCGGGCGCGTACCCGGGCGCCGTCGCGAGCAACGAGGCGAGGCCCGGCAGCAGCAGGCGGTCGACGAGGTCGCCGCCGGCGCCGAGGATGACGATGGTGTCGGTCGTGAACTCGTGCTCCGGCATCCGGCGACGGTACCGCGCCCGACGGGGAGCCCGGTGGGAGCGGCGCGCCGGATGCCCGGGGCGCGGTCAGGCGCCCTCCGTAGCGTCGGGGCCATGCGCGCCGAACGACTCACCGACCGCATCGGATACCACCTCGAGGGCCCCGTGTGGTGGCCGCGGGCCGACGAGTACCGCGTCGTCGACATGCTCGCCGGCGACGTGCTCCGCATCGGCGCGGGCCCCGGCGGCGCGCCCCTGCGCATCCCGATCGGCTCGGCGATCGCCGCCTGCCTGCGCCCGCGCCGGGGCGGCGGCGCGATCATCGGCCGCGAGCGCGACATCGCGCTCGCCGAGAACGACGACCTCGTCGATCCGCGGCCGCTCGCCGTGCTCCCCGCCGGCCCCGGCGTGCGCGGCAACGAGGGCGGCTACGACCCGCTCGGGCGGTTCCTCCTCGGCACGATGGCCCGCGACCAGCGCGCCGGCGGCGGCGCCCTGCACCGGGTCGACCCGGCCCGGCCGGGCGCGGTCGAGACGGTGCTCGCCGCGGTGACCGTGTCGAACGGCCTCGCGTGGGCCGCCGAGGGCGACCGCGCCTACTACTGCGACTCGGGCACCGGCGTCGTCTCGGCCATCGAGGGCGACGACTTCGCCGGCCGCCGCGACTTCGTGCGCTTCGACGACGACGAGGGGGTGCCCGACGGCTGCTGCGTCGACGCCGAGGGCGGCGTGTGGGTCGCCGCGAACGGCGCCGGCGAGGTGCGGCGCTGGTCGCCCGAGGGCGCGCTCACCGCGGTGGTCGAGGTCGATGCCCGGCAGGTCACCGCCTGCGCGTTCGGCGGGCCCGGCCTGCGCGAGCTGCTGATCACCACCTCGCGCGAGGACCTCGACGACGGCGACGACCCGGCGGCCGGCTCGCTGTTCGCCGTCGAGCCGAGCGTCGCGGGGCTGCCGCCGCTCGAGTACGCGGGCTGAGCGCGGCCGCATCCGCCCGCGCCCGCGCCCGGAAACGCGATCGACCGCCCCCGGCGGGAGCGGTCGATCGCGGCGGTGCCGTCGCGGCGGCCTAGTGGTCGAGGATGACCGGCTGGGCGCCCTTGCGCGAGGTGAGCACCTGGTCGATGAGGCCGTACTCGAGGGCCTCCTGCGCCGAGAGGATCTTGTCGCGCTCGATGTCGGCCGACACCTTCTCGGTGTCCTGACCGGTGTGCTTCGAGATCGCCTCCTCGAGCCACTCGCGCATCCGGAGCACCTCGCGGGCCTGGATCTCGATGTCGCTCGCCTGGCCCTGCCCGCCGCCCGAGGTGGCCGGCTGGTGGATGAGCACGCGCGCGTTCGGCAGCGCGAGGCGCTTGCCGGGCTCGCCCGCCGCGAGCAGCACGGCCGCGGCCGACGCCGCCTGACCGAGGCACACGGTCTGCACCTCGGGGCGGATGTACTGCATCGTGTCGTAGATCGCGGTCATCGCGGTGAACGAGCCGCCGGGCGAGTTGATGTACATGGTGATGTCGCGGTCGGGGTCCTGCGACTCGAGCACGAGCAGCTGGGCCATGACGTCGTCGGCCGAGGCGTCGTCGATCTGCACGCCGAGGAAGACGATGCGGTCCTCGAAGAGCTTCGCGTAGGGGTCCTGGCGCTTGAAGCCGTAGGCGGTGCGCTCCTCGAACTGGGGCAGGATGTAGCGCGACTCGGGGCCGGGCATGCCGGCGCCGTAGGTGGGGATGTTCAGCATGGGAATCGTCCTTCGTCCTTCCGCGCCTACTCGGCGCCCCCGTCGTTCTTCTCGGCCTCGGCGGGATCGCTCGAGATGCGGCGGTCGGTGCCGCCGCCGCCGACGACCGAGGTGGCCGACTCGGAGATGTGGTCGACGAACCCGTACTCGAGCGCCTCCTCGGCGGTGAACCACTTGTCGCGGTCGCCGTCCTCGTGGATCTGCTCGACCGTCTTGCCGGTGCGCGCCGCGGTGATCTCGGCGAGGCGCTGCTTCATGTCGAGGATGAGCTGCGCCTGGCGCTGGATGTCGGACGAGGTGCCGCCGAAGCCGCCGAGCGGCTGGTGCAGCAGCACGCGGGTGTTCGGCGTGATGTAGCGCTTGCCCGGCGCGCCCGAGGTCAGCAGCAGCTGGCCCATCGAGGCGGCCATGCCGATGCCGACGGTGACGATGTCGTTCGGCACGAGCTGCATGGTGTCGTAGATCGCCATGCCGGCCGTGACCGAGCCGCCGGGCGAGTTGATGTAGAGGTAGATGTCGGCCTGCGGATCCTCGGCCGAGAGCAGCAGCATCTTGGCGCAGATCTCGTTCGCGTTGTCGTCGCGGACGTCCTCGCCGAGCCAGATGATGCGGTCCTTGAGGAGCCGGTCGAACACGCTGTTCGGCAGTTGCAGTTCAGCCACGGATGCTTCTCCTTCAGTGCGGTGTCGCAACGAATCTAGTCGCTCGCGGCCCCTGGGCCGGTGCGTGTTCGCCGTCGGCGTGAGGGGGCCGACGGCGAGGGGGATGCGCCCGGTCGCCCGGATGCATCCCCCTCGCGGTGCGGTGCGGCGCGCGGCCGCGCCCGGCTACTTATCGTCGGCCGGCCGCTCGTCGGCCTCGGCGGCCTCCTCGGCCTGCGCCTCGGCGAGGTCGGCGGTGTCGACGCCGCCCTCGGCGGCCGCGGCGGCCTGCTTCTCGCGGGCGTCGCGGACGGGCGCGGTGAACTCCGAGATGTCGACGGCGCTGCCGTCGGTGTCGGTGATCGTCGCCTCCTCGAGGACGTAGAGGATCGCCTTCGAGCGGGCGACCTCGCCGACGAGCTGCGGCATCTGGTTGTTCTGCTGCATGATCTCGACGAACTGCTGCGGCGAGACGCCGTACTGCATCGACTGCTGGAAGAGGAACTCGGTGAACTCGTTCTGCTCGACCTCGACGCTCTCGGCCTTGATGATCTCGTCGAGGATCACCTGCTGGCGGAACGACTTCTCGGCCTCGGCGCGCACCTCGTCGCCGTGCGGGTCGTCGGCGGGCTTGCCCTCCTGCTCGAGGTGGCGGGCGACCTCGTCGTCGATCATCTGCTGCGGCACCGGCACCTCGTTGGCGGCGATGAGCGCGTCGATGGCGGCGAGGCGGGCCTGGTCGACCTGCTCGAACGTCTTCTTCTTCGCGGCCTGCTCGCGCAGGTCGGCCTTCATCTCGTCGACGGTGTCGAACTCGCTCGCGAGCTGCGCGAACTCGTCGTCGACCTCGGGCAGCTCGCGCTCCTTCACCGACTGCACGGTGACGGTGATCTCGGCGGTCTTGCCGGCGTGGTCGCCGCCGAGCAGGGTCGAGCTGAAGGTGGTCTCCTCGCCGGCGGTGAGGGTGAGGATCGCCTCGTCGGTGCCCTCGAGCAGCTCGCCCGAGCCGACCTCGTACGAGAGGCCGTTCGCCTCGTCGATGACCTCGCCGTCGATGCGGGCGATGAGGTCGATGCTGGTGAAGTCGCCGTTCTCGACCGGGCGGTCGACGGTCTTCAGGGTGCCGAAGCGGGCGCGGAGCTCCTCGATCTCGGCGTCGACGTCGTCGTCCGAGACCTCGGCGGCCTCGACCTCGAGCTTCAGGCCCTTCCAGTCGGCGAGCTCGATCTCGGGGCGCACGTCGACCTCGATGTCGACGACGAGGTCGCCCGAGAAGTCGGCGACCTCGGGGGTGCCGGTGACGTCGGCCTGCGGGCGGCCGAGGGGCAGCAGGCCGGTCTCGGCGAGCGCGTCCTGGTAGAAGCGGTCGAGGCCGTCGTTGATCGCCTGGTCGAGCACGACCTCGCGGCCGACGCGCTGGTCGATGATCGCGTTGGGCACCTTGCCCTTGCGGAAGCCGGGCAC
>JAAYAS010000282.1 GCA_012719255.1 Microbacteriaceae bacterium
CCGAGACGGCACCGGCGCCCGCGACGGCACCGGCGACCTCGTCCGGTGCGACCCCGGCACCGGTCTCCGCGCCGGCGACGGCCGCGCCGGCCGACATCGACGCCGCCGCCATCGCCGATGCCATCGCCGATGCCGTCGCCGCGCGGCTCGTGGCGCAGGGCCTCGGCGTCTTCGACGCCGAGGCGATGCTCCGCGACTTCCAGAGCCGCTTCGACGAGCTCATCGCCTCGCGGCGCGAGCAGGAGGAGGAGACCGAGCAGCTCCAGAACGCGGTGAGCGAGCTCGAGAACGACGTGCTCGAGTTCGAGGAGCTCGTCGAGAAGCTCGAGAACGAATCGCTCGTCGCCGCTGATCAGCGCATCGAGGCCGACCAGGCGCGGCGCCGGCTCGAATGGGAGCTCGGGCAGGCCCGCCAGCAGCTCGGCCCGGACTGGAGCGCGCACGGCGGCACCGAGACCCGCGAGGAGCCGCGGCGCTTCAACCCGGGCGAACTGGTGCAGGAGTTGAACTCGTTCCTCGAACTCCACGAGTTCATCGACGACCACATGCGCGACACGATCGAGCTCTGCATCGACGAGGACCGGCTCCTCGAGCTCGACGACAGCGTCTCCTCGCAGTCGCCGATCTCCCGTGCGCTGAACGCCGTCATCACCTTCGACACCTACGTGCGAGCCCGCCGCCTGCAGCGATTCGACGGCACGCTCATCAGCTACCTGAAGCAGGCCGAGCACCCCTTCTACATGGGCATCACCGACTTCTCGAACGAGAGCAGGACCGTCGGCAACACCCCGAAGATGGCGCAGGAGCGCCGCCGAGCCGTGCCCACCGGGTTCCGGAGCGACGGCATCTTCGATTTCGAATGGCACGTGAAGTTCAGCGCCGGTCGCCTCTACCCGCGCATCTACTTCGAGGACGGCTACGCGGAGATCGGCAAGGTGCTCATCGGCGACATCGGTCGGCACCTGACGAACACCAAGACGAACTAGTGCTCGGCGCTCGTCGCGGTGAGCCGCTCGCGACGGAGCCCGCCGCGGCGGCTCGCCGGCAGGGCGAGCGCGAGGCCGGCGGCGAGGCCGATCGCGATGAGCACCGCCGAGCCCTCGATGCCCATCGCGCCGCCGGTGAGCCAGACCGGGCCGACGAGCTCCGACTCGAGCAGGCCGCGCTGCTCGATCGTGCCCGACACCGTGATGCCGAACACCGCCGATTGCGCCGCGTTCCACGCGAAGTGGATGCCGATCGGCAGCCAGAGACCGCCGGTGACGAGATACGCGGCGTTGAGCAGCAGCCCCGCCGACAGCACGATCGCGAGCGCCCCGCCCCAGCCCGCGCCCGGATTCGTCGCGTGGATGAGCCCGAACAGCACCGAGACGACGATCATCGCCGGCCAGCCGCCGAACCGCACCGCGAGCAGGTGCAGCACGATCCCCCGGAAGAAGACCTCCTCGGCGACCGCCGCCCCGACGCCGATCGCGAGCCCGACGAGGGCGCTCGAGGTGAGCGCGACGTCGGTCACGCGATAGGCCCCGGCGAGCGCGAGCACGCCGACCGCGAGCGCCACCGCGCCGCCGCCGAGGAGCACGCCGAGGCCGAACTGCCGCAAGCCCCCGGGGCGGACGAGCTCGACCGACGGGCGGCGGCGCACCGCCCGGTTCACGAGCAGCGCGTACCCCGCGAGCGCGACCGCGGCCTGCACGAGCAGGCCCGCCACGAGCGGCGCGCCCCCGAGCATCCCGTCGTCGAACGAGAACCCGCCCGCCGGCATCCCCGACTCCGCGAGCGCGACGAGCGCCATCGTCGCCCCGCCCGCGAACTGCGCGACGAGGAGCACCGCGAGCCCGACCCCGAGCACCGCCCACGGACGGCGATCGGGGATGAGCCGCGGCAGCGACCCGTGAGCGGCGCCCGGCACGGCTCAGCCGTCCTCCCCCCGGCGCTGGTCGCCGTCCTGCTGCAGGTAGAGGCCGGCGTACACGCCGCCGCGCGCGATGAGCTCCTCGTGCGTGCCCCGCTCGACGATCCGCCCCTTGTCGAGCACGTGGATGCGGTCGGCCGCGCGGATCGTCGACAGCCGGTGCGCGATCGCGATCACGGTGCGGCCCTCGCGGGCGGCGTCGATCGCGCGCTGCACGTGCCGCTCGCTCGCGGTGTCGAGCGCGCTCGTCGCCTCGTCGAGGATGAGCACCGCCGGATCGCGCAGCAGCACCCGGGCGATCGCGAGCCGCTGGCGCTCGCCGCCCGACAGCCGGGTGCCGCGCTCCCCCACCACCGTGCCGTAGCCGTGCGGCAGCGCGAGGATGCGCTCGTGGAGGTTCGCCGCCGACGCGGCCGCCTCGAGCTCCTCCTGCGTCGCATCCGGCTTCGCGAGCCGCAGGTTCGCAGCCACCGTGTCGTGCACGAGGTACGAGTCCTGGCTCACGACGCCGACGTGCTCGACCACCGACTCCTTGCGCAGCTCGCGGATGTCGTCGCCCGCGAACCGCACCGTGCCGCCGGTGACGTCGTAGAGCCGGGTCGCGAGGTAGCCGATCGTCGTCTTGCCGGCGCCCGACGGGCCGACGAACGCGATGAACTCGCCCGGCCCCACCGTGAACGACACGTCCTGCAGGGTCGGCGGCGCCGCATCCCCCGCCGGCTCGGGCTGCGCGCCGCGCAGCACCGGGTAGCGGAACTCGACGTCCTCGAACGCGAGCTCGCCGACCCGCTCGGGGTTCGCGTCGCGGGCGTCGGGAGCGTCGACGATCGAGGGCTCGAGGTCGAGGTACTCGAAGATGCGCGCGAACAGCGCCTTCGAGGTCTGGATGTCGAGGCCGGTGCGCATGAGGCCGAGCAGCGGCCGGCGCACCTGCGCGTTCATCGACGTGAACGCGACGATCGTGCCGGCGGTGAGCCCCGCATCCCCCGCGCCGATGCCGGCGATCGGCAGCTCGCCGGCGATGAGGTAGCCGGCGATCACGTAGACGATGATCGGCACGAGGCTCATCAGCACGCTCACGGCCGAGAAGAACCACTGGCCGCGCATCGCGAGCTCCATCTGCAGGCTGCGCTGATGCTCGTTCGCCGCGCGGTAGCGGGCCGACTCGGCCTGCTCGCGACCGACGGTCTTCGCGAGCAGCACGCCCGACACCGACAGGCTCTCCTCGGTGATCGCGGTGAGATCGGCGAGCGAGCGCTGCGCGCGCGTCGCCACCCGCGCCCGCACCTGGCCGACGCGCCGCTGCAGCACGAGCAGCGGCGGCAGGAACACGATCGAGAGGATCGCGAGCCGCCAGTCGAGCACGAACATCGCGGCGATCGAGGCGCCCGCGGTGACGATGTTGCCGACCATCGCGGTGAACGTCGAGCGCAGCGTCGTCGCGATGCCGCCGACGTCGTTCTGCAGCCGCGACTGCAGCTCTCCCGTCTTCGTCGCCGTGAAGAACGCGAGCTCCATCGACATCAGCCGCTCGAACATCCGCACCCGCAGGTCGGTCGACACCGAGTTGCCGATGCGCGAGGTGATGTACGTCTGGCCGAGGTCGATGCCCGCGGTGAGCACGATCACGCCGAGCATCGCGCCCGCGAGCAGCCAGAGCATCCCGAGGTCGGGGCCCGAGCCGTCGAGCGGGAACAGCGCCCGGTCGAAGATCTGCTGGGTGAGGAGCGCCGGCGCCACGCCGAGCGCCGAGGTGACGATCACCATCGACAGCGCGATGACGAGCAGCCACTTGTACGGCGCGAACATCGCCGCGACGCGGCGCCAGAGGTCGGGCACCTCGGGGGCGTCGGCGTTCGCGCTGCGCACCTCCGCCTCGTCGCGCATCATGCCGCCGCCGCGGCCGCCGCCCATGCCGCCGGGTCCGCCGCCGAGGCTCATCGGGCCGTCTCCCGCGTCGAGAGGCCGGCGGCGCGGGCCTGCGCGACGACTCCGGGCAGCACCTCGGCGAGCCGGTCGACGTCGGCGTCGGTCGTGCCGGGGCCGACCGTGAAGCGCAGCGCCCCGAGCGCCTCGTCGACGGCGACGCCGCAGCCGGTGAGCACGTGGCTCGCCTCGGGGATGCCCGCCTGGCAGGCCGAGCCGGTCGCCGCCGACACCCCCGCGAGGTCGAGCAGCAGCACGAGCGAGTCGCCCTGGCAGCCGGGGAAGGTCGCGTGCGCGTTGCCGGGCAGCCGCGCCGGCACCGCCGCGCCCTCGTCGTCGAGCACGGCGTCGGGATCGGCGCCGCGCACCACCGCCTCGGGATCGGCCGCGCGGATCGCCGCGAGCACCCGGTCGCGCAGGCGGCGGCGGTGGGCGTCGGCGGAGCCGTCGGCGACCTCGGCCGCCTCGACCTCGGCGACCGCCGCGAACGCGAGCGCGCCGGCGACGTCCTGCGTGCCCGAGCGGATGCCGAGCTGCTGGCCGCCGCCGTGGAGCAGCGGGTCGATCGTCGTGCCGCGGCGCACCGCGAGCGCCCCCACGCCGACGGGGCCGCCGATCTTGTGCGCCGAGACGCTGAGCGCCTGCACGCCGAAGCCGTGGAGGTCGAGCGGCAGCTGGCCGTAGGCGGCGACCGCGTCGACGTGCACCGGCACGCCCGCCGCGGCCGCCCGCCGCGCGACCGCGCGCACGGGCTGCACCGTGCCGATCTCGTTGTTCGCGAGCAGCAGCGTGACGAGCGCGACGTCGTCGCCGAGCTGCGCCTCGAGCGAGTCGAGCCGGATGCGGCCGTCGCCGTCGACCTCGAGCCAGCCGATCTCGGCGCCCTCGTGCTCGACGAGCCACTGCGCCGCGTCGAGGGTCGCGTGGTGCTCGGTGCGGGTGGTGAGGATGCGCGGCCGGCGCGCGCCCCGGTTGCGGGCCCACCACAGGCCCTTCACCGCGAGGTTCGTGCCCTCGGTGCCGCCGGAGGTGAGGATCGTCTCGATCGGCTCGGCGCCGAGGGTCGCGGCGATGCGGGCGCGGGCGTCCTCGAGCGCGCGGCGGGCGCGCTGGCCGTGGCCGTGGATGGAGGCGGGGTTGCCGAGCCGGTCGACCGCGTCGAGCAGGGCGGCTCGCGCCGCGGGATGCATCGGGGCGGTCGCGGCGTGGTCGAGGTAGACGGCGGGTCGGTCGGCGCGCATGCCTGCGATTCTTCCACCGACGGCCGACGAGGTTCATCCACGCGCGCCCCCGGGCCGGGCCGCGAGCCGGCCCGTGCAGGATCATGGACTCCCCACAAGCGATGCGGGACCGTCGGGCCCGCTCAGTAGACTTCCGTACGTGCCCTCCGCATCCCCCTACCCCGCGCTCGGCGTCGTCTCGACGCCGGCAGGACCGCGCCTTCGGGTGTGGAGCCACCACGCGACCTCGATGACGCTCGTGCTCTACGACGGCGACGACACCCCCGTCGCCGAGCTGCCGATGACCCGCGACGGCGACGTCTGGGAGGTCACGACCGACGAGCTGCATCCGGGCCGCCGCTACGCGATCCGCGCCGACGGCCCGACCGGCGGCGCCCACCGCTTCGACCCCGAGCGCGACAGCCTCGATCCCTATGCGCGGCACATCGTCAACGTCGGCACCGACGCCGACCCGAAGTGGCTGTCGACCGTTGTCGCCTACGAGCCGTTCGATTGGGGCGGCAGCCGCCACCCGGCGACCCCGCTGCGCGACAGCGTCGTCTACGAGGCGCACGTGCGCGGGCTCACGAAGCTCGCGCCGTTCGTGCCCGAGCACCTGCGCGGCACCTACGCCGGCCTCGCCTCCGACGAGATGATCGGCTACCTCAAGCGGCTCGGCGTCACCGCCGTCGAGCTGCTGCCGGTGCACGCGTTCGCGAGCGAGCGGCACCTGCGCGTGCAGGGCCTCGCCAACTACTGGGGCTACAACACGCTCGGCTTCTTCGCGCCGCATCCCGACTACGCCACCGAGGCGGCCCGCGCCGCGGGCCCCGAGGCGATCGCCCGCGAGTTCAAGGGCATGGTGCGGCTGCTCCACGAGGCCGGCATCGAGGTGTTCCTCGACGTCGGCTACAACCACACCGCCGACGAGGGCGACGACGCCCGGCCGGTGCTCTTCCGCGGCATCGACAACGCGAGCTACTACCGGCACGACGCCTCCGGGCGCCTGCTCGACGTCACCGGCTGCGGCAACTCGGTCGACACCTCGCTGCCGGTCGTGCAGCAGCTCGTGCTCGACTCGCTGCGGTACTGGCACCACGAGTTCGGCGTCGACGGATTCCGCTTCGACCTCGCCGTCACCCTCGGCCGGGATGCGCACCACAGCTACTCGGCGCACCACCCGCTGCTCACCGCGATCGCCGAGGACCCGGAGCTGCGCACGGCGAAGATCATCGCCGAGCCGTGGGACGTCGGCATCGGCGGCTGGCAGACCGGGCACTTCCCCCTCGGCTGGTCGGAGTGGAACGACGAGTACCGCGACCGCGTGCGGCGCTTCTGGGTCGAGAGCTTCGCGCACGCCCGCGTCACCGGCCAGCACCGCGAGGGCGTCGGCAAGCTCGCCACCGCGATGGCCGGCTCGTCGAACCGGTTCTCCGACGTGCGCGGCCCGCTCGCCTCGGTGAACTTCGTCACCGCCCACGACGGCTTCACGCTCCGCGACCTCGTCAGCTACAACGTCAAGCACAACCTGCTCAACGGCGAGCTCGGCCGCGACGGCACGAACGAGAACCACTCGTACAACTTCGGCTACGAGGGCTGGACCGACGACGACCGCATCCGCGTGATCCGGCGCCAGTCGGTGCGCAACCTCATGGGCACGCTGCTGCTCTCGTCGGGCGTGCCGATGATCGTCGCCGGCGACGAGTTCGCCCGCACCCAGCACGGCAACAACAGCCCGTACAACCAGGACAACGAGACCGGCTGGCTCGACTGGGCGACGTTCGAGTTCCAGCAGGCGAACTACCACCACATGCAGCGGCTGCTCGAGATCCGCCGCGACCACCCCGTGCTCCGCCCGGTGCGCTACAACCACACGAACGAGCCCGAGCGCGACGCCACGAGCATCCAGTGGTTCGACGCCCTCGGCGGCGACATGAGCGACTGGGAGTGGAACTCGCCGGCGACCCGGTCGGTGCAGTACCTCGCGACGACCCTCGGCCCCGGCGTCGCGAACGGCGTCACCGCCTCGGCCGCCGAGGCGGAGGACGCCTCCGACGAGGACGCGCTCGCCGAGTCGCCGCCCGAGATCGACCGGCTGCTCGTGATGGTGCACGGCGTCGAGGACCCGGCCCCGTTCCGGCTGCCCCGGCTCGAGGGCATCGCCTACTACCGGCTGCTGTGGGACTCGGCCGTCGAGCACGTCGCCGAGATCGACTCGGATGCGATGTCGCTCGCGGTGCCGGGGCAGACGCTGCGGGTCACCGGCCCGTCGATGCGCGTGTACGAGGTCGTCGCCGCCGACGACGACGGGGCCGCGCCCGCCGAGCCCTGGTAGGGCCCCGCCGCCGCAGTGAGCTGTCACCGGGTGTTGGTAGCGTCGGGAGCGTGGCAACGACGACTCCTCCGCAGCAACCGAACGTCCCCCGTCTCTCGCTGAACCGCGGGGCGGCCGCAGCGCCCGCCGCCGGTGCGAGCGGCCCGAGCACCGGCGCCCCCAGCGCCCCGGGCGCCTTCCCCGGCTCGGGCTACACGCCCGTCTACGGCCGCATCCCGATCATGGACCTGCGCCCGCAGCTGCCCGACCGGCTCTTCCCGACGAAGGCGTACGCCGGCGAGGTCGTGCCGTTCTCCTGCGTCGCGTTCCGCGAGGGCCACGACAAGATCGGCGTCGACCTCGTGCTCACCGCCCCCGACGGCGGCTCGCGCCGCATCCGGATGCGCCCGGGCCGCCCGGGCCTCGACGAATGGGTCGCGGTCGCGCAGCTGCCCGACGAGGGCGCGTGGACCTGGTGCGTCGAGGCCTACGGCGACGACTTCGCCACCTGGCGCCACAACGCCGAGATCAAGGTGCCCGCCGGCATCGACGTCGACCTCATGCTCGAGGAGGGCGCCCGCGTCGTCGACCGCGCCGCCAACGCCGCCGGCGACGACGACCGCCTCGTGCTCGCGAGCGCCGCCTCGGTGGCCCGCAACGCCGGTCTCGAGCCGCGCGAACGGCTGCACGCGCTCCTCAGCGCCGAGGTGCGCGACCACATCGCCGCGGCCCCGGTGCGCTCGCTCGTCACCCGCTCCGACGACCGCACCATCCGCGTCGAGCGCCAGCGCGCCGGCTACGGCGCCTGGTACGAGCTGTTCCCCCGCTCGGAGGGGGCCGTGCCGAACGCCGACGGCTCGTGGACCTCGGGCACCTTCGCCACCGCCGCCGAGCGCCTCGACGGCGTCGCCGCGATGGGCTTCGACGTCGTCTACCTGCCGCCGATCCACCCGATCGGCGTCACCAACCGCAAGGGCCCGAACAACACGCTCACCGCCGGCCCGAACGACCCCGGCTCGCCCTGGGCGATCGGCGGCGAGGCCGGCGGTCACAAGGACGTGCACCCCGACCTCGGCACCATCGACGACTTCGTGCGCTTCCGCGAGCGCGCCGAGTCGCTCGGCATGGAGGTCGCCCTCGACCTCGCGCTGCAGGCGTCGCCCGACCACCCCTGGGTCGCGAACCACCCCGAGTGGTTCACGACGCTCGCCGACGGCTCGATCGCCTACGCCGAGAACCCGCCGAAGAAGTACCAGGACATCTACCCGGTGAACTTCGACAACGACCGCGACGGGTTCTACACCGAGGTGCTCGAGACCGTGCGCCACTGGATCGGCCACGGCGTGAAGATCTTCCGCGTCGACAACCCGCACACCAAGCCCCTCCAGTTCTGGGAGTGGCTGATCCACGAGATCAACTCGGAGCACCCCGAGGTGCTCTTCCTCTCGGAGGCGTTCACCCGCCCCGCGGTGATGCAGTCGCTCGCGAAGGCCGGCTTCCAGCAGTCGTACTCGTACTTCACCTGGCGCAACACCCGCGCCGAGCTCGAGGAGTTCCTCACCTCGGTGTCGAAGGACACGAGCGACTTCATGCGCCCGAACCTCTTCGTGAACACGCCCGACATCCTCACCGAGTACCTCCAGCACGGCGGCCGCCCCGCCTACGAGGCGCGCGCGGTGATCGCGTCGATGGCGGGGCCGAGCTGGGGCATGTACGCGGGCTTCGAGCTCGTCGAGAACGTCGCCCGCCCCGGCAGCGAGGAGAACATCGACAACGAGAAGTACGAGTACAAGCAGCGCGACTGGGCCGGCGAGGAGCGCGCCGGCCGCTCGCTCGCGCCGCTGATCTCGCAGCTCAACCGCATCCGCCGCTCGAACCCGGCGCTGCACCAGCTGCGCAACTTCGAGGTGCAGTCGGCCGACAACCCGCACCTGCTCGCGTTCTCGAAGCACCTCGCCTCGGAGCACGCGCCGCACGGCGTCGCGAACTCGATCATCGTCGTCGTCAACCTCGACCCGTTCACGACGCAGGAGAGCACCCTCCGCCTCGACGTGACGAAGTTCGGGATGCAGCCCGGCGGCGCCTTCCAGGTGCACGAGCTGCTCACCGGCGCGATCTGGGACTGGCAGGACGCGAACTACGTGCGCCTCGCCCCCGGCCAGGCCCACGTGCTGCACGTGCGGCACCACTGAGCCCCCGCATCCGAACTCACGAGAACCACACCACCGGAAGGACCGCCATGAGCGCGATCGACCCCACTGACGCCGAGCACGGCGACGAGCTGCGGGCCACCACCGTCGGCGCCGAGATCGACACCGCCCGCCTCGCCGAGGCGCTCGCCGACGGGGCCGCCGGGCCCGCGGCCGGCGTCGAGCCCGCGGCCGCCCCGGAGCCCGAGGCCGCCGCGGAGCCCGAGGTCGACCCGCACGCGAACCCGCCGATCATCACCGGCGGCGAGCTGCTCGCCCTCGCCGAGGGCCGCCACGGCGGCCCGCACGGCGTGCTCTGCCAGCACCGCTGGGGCGCGTCGGGCGAGCACCTCGTCTACCGGGTGCGCCGCCCGCTCGCGAAGTCGGTCGCGGTGCTCGTCGGCGACGGCGCCGAGCGCGTCGAG
>JAAYAS010000283.1 GCA_012719255.1 Microbacteriaceae bacterium
GCGTAGTCGTCGCCGTGCTCGCGCACGTGCTCGGCGATGCCGACGGCGGTGCGGATGCCGCCCTCGCAGGCGAGCGCGCCGCCCTCGGTGAAGTCGTTCTGCACGTCGACGATGAGCAATGCGGTGGTGGTCATGCCGGCCATTGTCGCCCGGGCGGCTGGGCGCCCGCTCCCCCGGCGCCCGGGGGCTCAGCCGTTCGCGAGCCGCTGTCCGCAGCCGTGCATCGCGGTCGCGACGGCGTCGAGGGCGTCGCGGTTCGGCAGGCCGACGCGGCCGGGGTCGCCCTCGGGCAGCACGGTGAACAGCGCGAAGCGCAGCTCGCCGCCCTCGGCGTCGCTCCAGCCGGCGAGCCCGAAGACTGTGTCGATCCAGCCGGTCTTCGCGGTGATCGCGCCGGCGGGCACGCCGGGCAGGCGGTTGTCGAGCGTGCCGCTGCGCTGGTTCTGCGGCAGCAGCGCTCGCAGCCCGGCGAGGTCGGGCTCGCGCTGCAGCGCCTCGAGGAGCGCGACGATGAGCCGCGCGGTGGCCCGGTTGTCCTCCGACAGCCCCGAGCCGTCGGCGCCGACGAAGCCGTCGACGGGCACGCCGAGCCGCTCGAGCACTTCGCGCTGGGCGAGGTCGACCGCGGCGAAGTCGGCGCCGAGGCCGAGCTCGATGGCGACGAGCCGGGCGAGCGTCTCGGCGACGACGTTGTCGCTGTCGAGCAGCATCACGTCGACGAGCTCGGCGATCGTCGGCGAGTGCACCTCGGCGATCGGCGCGGCGCCCGGCATCGGCCGCAGCCCGGGGTCGAAGCTCGCGCCGAGCCGCTGCGCGAGCGCCTGGCCGGCCTGCGCGCCGGGCGCGCGGGTGCGCTCGGCGTAGATCGGCAGCGGCTCCTCGTGGCCGGCGTCGACCATCGCCGCCGAGATCGGCGCGATGTAGCCGTCGCGGCGGTCGACGTCGTGCCAGCTCGGTTGCCACTGCGGGCCGGTGAACAGCGACTCGTCGACGCCGACGACCGCGGCGTCGCCGATCTGCGCGGCGAGGTCGGCGACCGAGGCGGTGCCGGGGCCGTAGTAGCTCGTGTCGCCGCTGCGCAGCGTCGGGTCGCCGGCGCCGACGAGCACGACGCTGCCGGGCGCGGTGCCGGGCACGACGGTCGTGGTGATGCGGGTGTCGGCGCCGAGCACCGCGATCGCCGAGACCGCGGTGACGAGCTTCATCACCGAGGCGGTCGGCACCGGCGCGTCGGCGCCGCGCTCGTAGAGGATCTCGCCGGTGGCGGCGTCGACGACGAGCCCGTGGAGGTCGAGGACGGCGGGGTCGGCGACCTGAGGGGCGATCGAGCAGGTGCGCACGCCGGCGGCGAGCGGCGCGGGCGCCGCCGGCTGCGCGGCGAGCAGCTGCTGCGGACCGCCGGCGAGTTCCGTGTTCGGCGGCAGCTCGCGCAGCGCGGCGGCCGCGGCGGTGCCGCCGCCGAAGCCGACGAGCGCGAGCGCGGCCGTGAGGAGCGCCGCGAGCACCGGCCGCGCGCGACGGGGGCCCGGATGCGGCGGGCGGGACGCGGCGGGTCGGGGCGGATCTGCCGCGGCGGGGACGGATGGGGCACCCGGCGCGGAGCCGGAGTCGCGACCCGGCGCAGCACCTCGCGCGGCGGATGGGGCGCCCGGCGCGGAGCCGGAGTCGCGACCCGGCGCAGCACCCCGCGCGGAGCCCGGCGCGGA
>JAAYAS010000284.1 GCA_012719255.1 Microbacteriaceae bacterium
CCTGCCGCCGCTGCGGCATGCCGATCGCGCTCGAGATGATGCAGAACCGCAAGCTCTACTTGTGCCCCGGCTGCCAGCGCTGAGCCGGATGCGCTGAGCCGGGCGCGGCGCGCCGACCGGATGCGGTGGGCCGGGCCCGTCGCGGTTGCCGGGCCCGACGCGGTCGCCGGGCCCGACGCGGTCGCGCCGACCGGGCAGTGCCGAGTCGGCCGCGCCGGGCGGATGCGGATGCGGCGGCCCGCGCGGCTCAGCGCAGCGCCCGCACCGCGGTCGCGAGCCGGGCGGCGTCGCGCTTGCGGGCCTCGTAGGTCGCGGCGATGACCACGAGCAGCGCGCCGGCGGCGGCGAGCCACGCCCACCACGGCACCGCGAGGTCGGGGAGCGCCCGCCGGATCGCGATGACCGCGTGCACGAGGCCGACGATCGCGCCGGCGATGACCGGGGCCTGCAGGCGGCCGAGCAACCCGGCGACGAGCGCTGCGACGACGAGCACCGTGACGAGCCCGATGCGCCACCAGGTCGGGTCGATGAGCTCGGCGACGACGCCGATGCCGAGGAGCGCGGCGAGCGCCGGGCCGAGCGCCGGCCAGCTGCGCAGGCCCGGGTGCCGGCGCAGCAGCACGGCGCCGGCGATGGCGGCGGCGAGCCCGAACGGCACCGAGAACGCCTCGACGGCGAGCCCGTCGAAGTGCGCGAGCAGCCGCACCGCGGTGGCGGCGACGGCGAGCGCGCCGAGCACCGTCGCGAGCACGAGCGAGCCGCGCCGAGCAGCGTCGAGCGGAGCGGCGTCGGCCGGGAGGCCGCCGGCGACGAGCGGCGATGCGGCGGTGCCGGCCGGCGGTCGTCGATCGGCGGGGCGAGGCGGGGCGGCGGCCGCCCGGGCGGCGTCGCCGGCGCGCGGCAGTGCCGGCAGGAGCGGGAGCCGGCGCGGCAGCAGCGCGAGGAGCGGCGCCGCGGCGGTCGCCGCGATCACCGCCGAACGGGCCGCCACCGCCGAGGTCGTCGCGGGCTCAGGGATCTCCTGGGCGAGGAGCACCGCCGCGAGGACGGGCGTGATCGCGCTCGTCACGACGAGCACGTGCCCGGCTGCGGCGCCGAGCCGCGGCGCGGCCGAAGCGGCGACGGCGACGAGCAGGAGCAGCGAGACCGGCAGCGCGACGACGAGGTCGGCGATGCCGCCGACGCCGGCCTCGGTGGCGACCGCGACGAGCATCGCGAGCACGGCGGAGACGCCCGCCGATGCCGCGAGGGCCGCGGCCGCGGCGCGACGGTCGGCGCCGCCGGCGCGCGCGCCGAGGACGGCGGCGACGGCGGCGAGCGCGGCGGCGGCGATCGCGAAGCCCGCGGCGTGGAGCGCGTGCAGCGGGTCGGGCAGCCGGGCGGCGAGGGCGAGTCCGAGCACGGCGATCGGGGGCGCCGCCGCGGCGAAGGCGGTGCGGATGGCGCCGCTGCCGGGTCGAGCTGGCGCCGGCGGGCCGTCGACGGCGGGTGCGGCGCCGTCGCGGCGCATCGCCACGGCGATCGTCGCGGCGAGCAGGGCGGCCGGCAGCTGCGCCAGCGACGCGATCGGATCGGCGGCGACGTCGAGCAGGGCGATGCCGCCGCCGATGGCGGTCGCGACGAACAGGCCGCGCAGCACCGCGAGCGCGGCGGGTGCGGCGGCGGGCGCGGCGAAGGTCGTGGCGGTGCCGGCGGCGGCGAGGGCGAGCAGCGCGGCCGCGAGGTGGCCCGTGTCGAAGTGGCGGCCGCCGACGAGGAGGGCGAAGGGGACGAGCGCGCAGGCGCTCACCGCGGCGGCGAGCAGCAGCGGGGCCGCGCCGCGTCGGCGGCCGGCGAGGGCGAGGGGCGCTGCGACGACCGCCGGCAGCACGGCGGCGACGAGCGGCCACCAGGCGCCGCCGACCGGGATCGGGGCGGCGGCCGCCGCCGCCCAGAACCCCGCCGGTGCGGTCGCCGCCGCGAGCATCGCGACCGGGGCGCCGGCGGGCTTGCGGCGGAGCGCCGGCCACCGCAGCGCGACGGCGGCGAGGAGGCCGACGACCGCGAGCAGGGCGACGAGCGGCCGCTCGAGCGCCGGTTCGGCGCCGCCGCGCAGCGCCACCGCGCCCGCGCCGAGCACCGCGGCGAGCACGGCGAGCCCGACCGCGATGCGGGCCGGCGCGGCGGATTCGGCCCGGCCGAGCAGAGCGCCGGCGGCGAGCCCGAGCGCGAGCGCCGCGAGCAGGGCGACGAGGCTCGGGTAGCCGTCGGCGACGAGCGGCAGCGCGAACGCGAGCGCGAGCACCACGACCGCGAGCGCGCCGACGCCGAGCGCGTGCGGCAGTGCCGGGGCGGCGTCGAGCACCGGGGAGGTGCGGCCGCCCGACGGGGCGGCGTCGCCGGCGGGGGCCGGCTCCGAGGGCGGGCCCGCGTCGGGACGCGGCGGCCGATCGGCGAGCACCGCGACGGGCAGCCGCAGTGCGGCGAGCGCCGCGATCGCGGCGGCGGCGGCGATCGCGAGCGCCGCGAGGCCGACCGGCAGCGGGACGACCGGCACGGCGCCCGGCGCCGCGACCGCGAGCCGCAGCGCGGCGACGGCGGCGAGCGGCGGCAGCAG
>JAAYAS010000285.1 GCA_012719255.1 Microbacteriaceae bacterium
GGTGGTGCTCCCCGAGCCGGTCGACGAGGATGCCGGGGGAGAGGAGCCGCACCGATGACCCGCATCCGCCGCCTGCTCGCCTCGCTCGTCGCCGGGGCGACGGCCGTCGCGCTCGCCGCCTGCGCCTCCATCCCGGTCTCCGGCCCCGTCGAGTCGGGCCGGCCCATCGAGGAGGACCGCGCCCAGGGCGTGCGCTACTACCCGGCCGCCCCCTTCGAGGGCGCGAGCCGCGAGGAGATCGTGCAGGGCTTCCTCGACGCCGGCACCGGCGCGCAGAACGACTTCGCCGTCGCCCGCGAGTACCTCGACCCCGAGATCGCCGCCGATTGGCGGCCGACCGGGCAGGTGCTCGTCATCGAGGGCCAGGTCGCGATGAAGACCGAGACCGACCGCGTCGTGTCGGTGTCGGTGCAGGTGCGCGGCCGCGTCGACGCCCACGGCAACTACCGGGAGTCGGTCGCGCCGACGCCCGAGACCCTCCGGTTCGAGCTCGACGAGATCGACGGCGAGTGGCGCATCACCGACGCGCCGAACACCATCGTGCTCGTGCGCCAGTACTTCAACGACCTGTTCAAGGCGCGCACCCTCTACTTCTTCGGCAGCGAGCTGCGCTACCTCTCGCCCGATGTGCGCTGGTTCCTCGCGAGCGGGGATGCGGCGAGTCGCGTCGTGCGCGAGCTGCTCGTCGGCCCCGGGCAGTGGCTCGCGGTCGGCGGCGCGGTGCGCTCGGCGTTCCCCGACGGCGTGATGCTCCGCCAGCCCGTGCGCGTCGAGGGCGGGACGGCGATCGTCGACCTCACCGAGGAGGCCTCGACGGCGAGCCCCGACGCGCTGCGGCTGATGCGGCTGCAGCTCGAGGAGACGCTGCTGCCGATCACCGAGGCGAGCTCGGTGGAGGTGCGGGTCAACGACGCGAAGCTCGACATCGCGCTGCCGGGCTCCGACGCGGTCGTGCGCGCACCCGATGTGAACTCGTCGCCGATGGTCTCGCAGCGCGGCAGCATCGGCTACCTCACCGGCGGCGAGCTCGCGCTGCCGAGCGGCACCGAGACGGTGGTCGCCGCGGTCGACCGGCTCGACCCCATCCGCGGCGCCGTGTCGGCGTCGCAGCGCACGATCGTGCTGCTCACCGAGGACGGCACGTGGTCGATGCGCTTCGACGACGAGCAGCCGACGCTCGTCGACGACCGCCCCGGCCAGGTCGAGCCCGCGCTCGACAACTGGGACTGGGTGTGGACGCAGTCGACCACCGAGCCGGGCCTCTACGCGAGCCGGGTCGGCGAGTACGGGCCGAGCCCGGTGCAGATGCCCGCCGAGATCCCCGCCGACTTCGTCTCCCACCAGGTCTCGCGCGACGGCACCCGCCTCGCCGTGCTCTACCGCGCCGAGGGCCGCATCAAGCTCGCGGTGATGGCGGTGATCCGCGACGACACCCGGCCGGTCGCGCTCGGCCCGCCGCTCATCGTCGACATGCCCGGCACCTCGGCGGTCGACGTCGCCTGGGCCGACTCGAACACCGCGGCGATGCTCGTCGGCGGCGACGACGGCTCGGTCGACGTGCGCGTCTACCGCGTCGGCGGCGAGCTCACGACGCTCGGGCCGATCCAGGACGCGATGCAGGTGGCCGGCTCGAACACGCTCGCCGGCATGCGCGTCGTCGACCGCAACGGCACCCTCTACGCGCCCCGCGGCTCGGGCTGGCGCTCGAGCGACGCGGTGATCACCTTCCTGTTCGCGCAGGTCTAGCGGGCGCGGGTCGAGGGCGGCGTGGGCGGCTGGCGCACGGCGCTGCGGGACGCGCTCGCGACGCTCTTCCCGGTGCGCTGCGCCGGCTGCGGCCGCGACGACCGGGGCGTGTGCGACGAGTGCCGGGCGGCGCTGCGCCGGCCGCGGCCCCGGGCCGAGCGGCTCGTGGCGCGGGATGCGGCGGGCGGGGCGCTCGAGCTCGTCACCGCGACCGGCTACGACGAGCGGATGCGGCGGCTGCTCGACGCCTACAAGGAGCGCGGCCGCGCCGACGTCGCGGCGGTGCTCGCGCCGCTGCTGCGGACGGCGCTCGCGGCGCTCGTCGCGGGGCGGCCGGGGACGCCGGCGCCCGGCTCGCTGCTGCTCGTGCCGGTGCCGTCGTCGCGGGCCGCACGGGCGCGGCGCGGCTACGACCACGTGCCGCTGCTGCTGCAGCGGGCGGTGCCGCGCGCGCCGGTCGTGTCGGCGCTGCGGCACGCGCGGCGGGTGCGCGACCAGTCGGCGCTCGGCGTCGCCGAGCGCGAGCGCAACCTCGCGGGCGCGCTCGTCGCGCATCCCTCGGTCGCGGGGCGCCGGGTGGTGCTCGTCGACGACGTCGTGACGACCGGCGCGACCCTGCTCGAAGCCGCGCGGGCGCTGCGGGCCGCGGGCGCGCATCCGGTGGGCGCGATCGCGGTCGCGCGGGTGCCGCGCATCGTTACCACACCGAGAATGCGCTGAGCACCGCGCATCCGGCGAAATCCAGGTATCCGTGAAGTGACGCCGAACTAGACTGGGTGGACAGTCATTTCCCTACGCGGGGCCGGCGCCCTGCCAGCCCCGTGCTCTCACATCAGGAGGGTGCAATGGACGTCACCATCACCGGCCGCAACACCGAGATCCCGGACCGCTTCCGCGAGTACGCGGAGGAGAAAGTCACTGCGAAGGTGCAGCAGCTCAACGGACGGGCTCAGAGCGTCGAGGTGAAGCTCCGCCGACGGACCGACCGCGCTGGGAACGTGCTCGACAAGGGCAAGGTCGAGATCACCATCTTCGGCCCGTTCCCGACCATCCGCGCCGAGGCCGAGGCCGGCGACAAGTACGCCGCCTTCGACATCGCGCTCGACAAGCTCGTCGAGCGGCTGCGCCGGGCGAAGGACCGCCGCAAGACCCACCAGGGCAAGAGCCTCACCGAGGCCTCGGCGGAGGACTTCGCCGGGCTCGACATCGTGCCGGCCGACACCGGCGTGATCGACGTGGTCGCGGGCCGCTCGAACGGCGACGCGGCGGCCGATGGCGGCGAGGAGGACCTCGCCGAGGTGTACAGCCCGATCGTGATCCGCGAGAAGGTGTTCGCGCCGAAGACGATGTCGCCCGACGAGGCCGTCGACCACATGGAGCTGCTCGGTCACGACTTCTACCTCTTCATCGAGGCCGGCACCGACCGCCCGGCGGTCGTGTACCGCCGCCGCGGCTGGGACTACGGCGTGATCGCGCTCGGCGAGGACGGCGAGGCGGCAGAGGAGCCCGCCGCCTGACCCGATCGCCGCAGGCATCGGCCCGCGCCCCCGTCCGGAGCATCCGGACGGGGGCGCGGGCGGGTTTCCGGGCGGCTGCGCCGGGCCGCCCGGTGGCCGCCGGGCGAACCCGTTCAGCGGTGCCGAGTACCATTGCACGAGTTTCCCGACGACGGTAGGAGATGGCGTTGGCCACGATGCTCGAAAAGTTGCTCCGCTTCGGCGAAGGCCGGCAGGTGCGCCGCCTCGAGCGAATCGCGAAGCAGGTGAACTCGCTCGAGGATCACTTCACCGAGCTCTCCGACGACGACCTGCGCGGCCTCACCGACGACTTCCGCGAGGAGTACGCCGAGGCGATCGAGGCCGGCAAGAAGGAGCAGGACGTCCTCGACGGCATGCTGCCGATGGCGTTCGCCGCCGTGCGCGAGGCCGCCCGCCGCACCCTCGGCCAGCGCCACTACGACGTGCAGCTCATGGGCGGCGCCGCGCTCCACGACGGCAACATCGCCGAGATGAAGACCGGTGAGGGCAAGACGCTCGTCGCCACCCTCGCCGCCTACCTCAACGCGATCCCCGGCAAGGGCGTGCACGTCGTCACCGTCAACGACTTCCTCGCCTCGTACCAGTCCGACCTCATGGGCCGCGTGTTCCGCGCGCTCGGCATGTCGACCGGCTGCATCCTCGTCGGCCAGACCCCCGCCGAGCGCCGCGAGCAGTACGCCGCCGACATCACCTACGGCAC
>JAAYAS010000286.1 GCA_012719255.1 Microbacteriaceae bacterium
ACCACAAGATCAACGAGGAGCTCGAGCGCCAGGGCGTCATCTTCCTCGACACCGACACGGGCCTGAAGGAGCACCCCGAGTTCTTCGAGGAGTACTTCGGCACCGTGATCCCCACCGGCGACAACAAGTTCTCGGCGCTCAACACCGCGACCTGGTCGGGCGGCTCGTTCATCTACGTCCCCAAGGGCGTCCACGTCTCGATCCCGTTGCAGGCCTACTTCCGGATCAACACCGAGAACATGGGCCAGTTCGAGCGGACTCTGATCATCGTGGACGAGGACGCCTACGTCCATTACGTCGAGGGCTGCACGGCGCCGATCTACAAGTCGGACTCGCTGCACTCGGCCGTCGTCGAGATCATCGTGAAGAAGAACGCCCGCGTGCGCTACACGACGATCCAGAACTGGTCGAACAACGTGTACAACCTCGTCACCAAGCGCGCCGTCGCCGAGGAGGGCGCCACCATGGAGTGGGTCGACGGCAACATCGGCTCGAAGGTGACGATGAAGTACCCGTCGATCTTCCTCACCGGCGAGCACGCGAAGGGCGAGACCCTCTCGGTCGCCTTCGCCGGCCCCGGCCAGCACCAGGACACCGGCGCGAAGATGATCCACCTCGCGCCGCACACGCAGTCGTCGGTGACCGCGAAGTCGATCGCCCGCGGCGGCGGCCGCTCGGCCTACCGCGGCGAGGTCCGAATCGACGAGCGCGCGATCAGCTCGTCGAACTCGGTGATCTGCGACGCGCTGCTCATCGACCGCGAGTCGCGCTCCGACACGTACCCCGCCATCGACATCCGCCGCGACGACGTCAACCTCGGCCACGAGGCGACCGTCACGAAGGTGTCGGAGGACCAGCTGTTCTACCTCATGAGCCGCGGCCTCGAGGAGACCGAGGCGATGTCGATGATCGTCCGCGGCTTCATCGAGCCCATCGCCCGGGAGCTCCCCATGGAGTACGCACTCGAACTCAACAAGCTCATTGACATCTCGATGGAAGGATCGGTGGGCTAGCACGCCATGACGACCACCACCCAGACGACGCCGCAGGACGCGGCGAAGATCGTTCCCGTTCAGACCCGCTCCGACCGGCCCAAGTCGTTCGAGCCCGCCGACTTCGCGACGCCCACCTCGCGCCAGGTCGACTTCAAGTACTCGCCCGTCGACAAGCTCGCGCCGCTCTTCGTCGACGAGCCGGGCGAGGACACCGTCGAGTACGAGATCGACGCCCCCGAGGGCGTGCTGCGCGCGCCGCTCGCGCCGGGCGAGGCGCCGCGCGGCACCGCGCTCGTGCCGGAGGACCTCCCCAGCGCGATCGCCTCGAAGCACTGCGCGCAGGCGCTCCACCTCGTGATCCCCAAGGAGACCGAGCTCGACGCGCCGATCCGCGTGCGCATCACCGGCGAGTCGGCCGAGCACCGCGACCTCGCGCACATCGTCATCCGCGCCGAGCGCCACTCGAGCGCCACGGTCATCCTCGAGCACACCGGCTCGGCGACCTACGCGCAGAACGTCGAGATCCTCCTCGACGACGAGTCGAGCCTCAAGGTCATCGCCCTCCACGAGTGGGAGGACGACACCGTCCACAACGGCACGCACGTCGCCCGCGTCGGCCGCGACGCCTCGCTCGAGCACACCCTCATCACCTTCGGCGGCGCCGTCGTGCGCGTGAACCCGACGGTGCACCTCGAGGGCAACGGCGCGGAGGGCGAGGCCCGCGGCCTCTACTTCGCCGACTCGGGCCAGCACTTCGAGCACAACGTGTTCGTGCACCACGACGGCGAGCGCACCCGCACCGACGTCAACTACAAGGGCGCCCTGCAGGGCGACGGCGCGCGCACCGTGTGGGTCGGCGATGTGCTCATCGGCCCCGGCGCCGTCGGCACCGACAGCTACGAGCAGAACCGCAACCTCATCCTCTCGGGCGGCGCCCGCGCCGACTCGGTGCCGAACCTCGAGATCGAGTGCGGCGAGATCGAGGGCGCTGGCCACGCCTCGGCGACCGGCCGCTTCGACGAGGAGCAGCTGTTCTACCTCATGGCCCGCGGCCTCGACGAGCGCCAGGCCCGCCGCCTCGTGGTGCACGGCTTCCTCAACGAGATCGTGCAGAAGATCGGCGACGAGCAGCTCGTCGAGCGCGTCAACGCCACCCTCGAGGAGGAGCTCGAGCGCGCCGACGACGCGATCGCCGCGCTCGCCGCCCGCGAGGCCGGCGACCAGGGGGCCGCGCGCTGATGGCCTTCGAACGCGTCTGCCCGTCCGCCGACGTGCAGGTCGACTCGCCCGTGCGCGTCGAGGTGGGCGGCATCGCCATCGCCGTCGTGCGCGACTCGGCGGGCGAGCTGTTCGCCATCGGCGACCGCTGCACCCACGGCGACATCTCCCTCTCGGAGGGGTTCGTCGAGGACGGCACCCTCGAGTGCTGGGCGCACGGCTCGCAGTTCTCGCTCACCACCGGTTGGCCGCAGTCGCTGCCGGCCTTCGAACCGGTTCCCGTCTTCGACATCAAGGTCGAGGGCGACGACATCTTCATCGACCCGACTCCGATCTACAAGGAGAACAACTAGACATGTCCCAGCTCGTCATCAAGAACCTGCACGTCAGCGTCGAGACCGACCAGGGCCCCAAGGAGATCCTCAAGGGCGTCGACCTCACCCTGAACTCGAACGAGATCCACGCGATCATGGGCCCGAACGGCTCGGGCAAGTCGACCCTCGCCTCGACGATCGCCGGCCACCCCAGCTACGAGGTCACCGAGGGCTCGATCGAGTTCGACGGCGAGGACGTCCTCGAGATGTCGGTCGACGAGCGCGCGAAGGCGGGCCTCTTCCTCGCGATGCAGTACCCGGTCGAGATCCCGGGCGTCAGCCTCACGAACTTCCTCCGCACGGCGAAGACCGCGATCGACGGCGAGGCGCCCTCGATCCGCCACTGGGTGAAGGACGTCCGCGCCGCGATGGACGACCTCCGCATGGGCGACGAGTTCCTCGAGCGCAACGTCAACGAGGGCTTCTCGGGCGGCGAGAAGAAGCGCGCCGAGATCCTCCAGCTGCAGCTGCTCAAGCCGAAGTTCGCGATCCTCGACGAGACCGACTCGGGCCTCGACGTCGACGCGCTGCGCATCGTCTCGGAGGGCGTGAACCACGCCAAGGAGTCGACCGGCCTCGGCGTGCTGCTCATCACCCACTACACCCGCATCCTGCAGTACATCAAGCCCGACAAGGTGCACGTGTTCGTCGACGGCAAGCTCGCCGAGACCGGCGGCCCCGAGCTCGCCGAGCGCCTCGAGGCCGAGGGCTACGACCGCTACCTGCAGCACGCCCAGGCGTAGGACCGCGCACCACCACCGAAGGAGAGCCCCATGGCACTCGTGACCCTCGAACCGAAGAAGTACGACGAGGTCGAAGAGGCGCTCAAGGACGTCATCGACCCCGAGCTCGGCGTGAACATCGTCGACCTCGGCCTCATCTACGACCTCAACTGGGAGGACGAGCTCGACGCCCTCATCGTCTCGATGACGCTCACGTCGGCGGGCTGCCCGCTCACCGACGTCATCGAGGACGAGATGGCGAAGTCGCTCGACGGCGTCGTGGAGCGCTTCAAGATCAACTGGGTCTGGATGCCCCCGTGGGGTCCGGAGAAGATCACCGACGACGGCCGCGAGATGATGCGGGCGCTCGGCTTCAACATCTAGAGCCTCGGCCCGGATGCGCGCGGGGGCGCGGATCGGATTCGCTCCGGTCCGCGCCCCTGCGTTTTCCCGGGCGCGCCCCGCGTAGGGTCGAGAGGTCCGCACCCAGCGAAGGAGCCGCATCCGAATGACCGCCGACGCCGCCGCCCAGCCCGCCCCGCTCGCCCCCGAGGAGACCCGCCCGGTCGGCCTGTTCGACCCGATCGAGCTGCGCGGCGTCGAGTTCCGCAACCGGCTGTGGGTGTCGCCGATGTGCATGTACGCGGTCGACGCCGACGACGGCGTCGTCACCGACTGGCACCGCGGCCACCTGCCCGCGATGGCGCGCGGGGGAGCGGGCCTCGTCATCGCCGAGGCGACCGGCGTCGTGCCGGCCGGCCGCATCTCGCCGCGCTGCCCGGGGCTCTGGAACGATGCCCAGCGCGACGCCCTCGGCGGCGTCGCCGAGCTCGTGCACGCCGCCGGGGGCGCGCTCGCCGTGCAGCTCGCGCACGCGGGCCGCAAGGCCTCGACGCAGCCGTGGCTGCCCGGCTTCGACGGCTCGAGCCTCGGCCCGGATGCGGGCGGCTGGGTCGCCGAGGCGCCCTCGGCGGTGGCCTTCGAGGGGCTCGCCGAGCCGCGCGCGCTGTCGATCGGCGAGGTGCAGGACCTCGTCGGCGCGTTCGCCGACGCCGCCGATCGCGCCGTCGAGGCGGGGCTCGACGCGATCGAGCTGCACGGCGCGCACGGCTACCTCATCCACGAGTTCCTCTCGCCGTTCTCGAACCGCCGCGACGACGAGTACGGCGGCGACCTCGCCGGCCGCGCGCGCTTCGCGCTCGAGATCGTCCGCGAGATCCGCCGCCGGCGGCCGGGGCTGCCGATGCTCGTGCGCATTTCGGCGACCGAGTGGCTCGAGGGCGGCTTCGACCTCGGCGAGGCCGTGATCGTCGCCGGCTGGCTGCGCGACGCCGGCGCCGACCTCATCGACGTGTCGAGCGGCGCGAACGCACCGGCGCGCATCCCGGTCGGCCCCGCCTACCAGGCGCCGCTCGCCGCGCGCATCCGCCGCGAGGCCGGCGTGCCGGTCGCGACGGTCGGCATGATCGACGACGCCCGCACCGCGCAGGCGATCCTCGCGCTCGGCGACGCCGACGTCGTCAACGTCGGCCGCGGCTGGCTGCGCAACCCCTACCTCGGGCTCCAGTGGGCCGCCGACCTGCGGGTCGACGCCTCGGCG
>JAAYAS010000287.1 GCA_012719255.1 Microbacteriaceae bacterium
CGGCATCGGCGTCGCGCTGCTGCTCGCGGCGATCGTGTGGTTCGCGGTCGTCGTGCCGGTGCGGCGCCGGCAGCGGCGCGCGGAGGCGCAGGCGCAGGCGCAGCCGCATCCCGAGGACCGGCCCGAGGCCCGGCCCGAGGACCGCCCCGAGCCGCAGCCCGAGCCGCAGCCCGCGGCGCAGCCCGCGGCGCAGCCCGCGGCGCAGCCCGACGGCCGACCGGCCGGGATGCCCCCGCTGCCCGGGACGAGCGACGACTAGGGCCTATTACCAGGCGCACCGTGAGCCTTCGCCAAGGGTGAGGTGCATACACTTCGTGTGCATCCGTCCACCTCGAGGAAGTACTGCAACCGATGGCCGATCCCCACGACCACGACGAGCCGCGCCCCGACGACGCCGCGCGCGACGACGAGCTGCTCCTCGGCGACGAGCCGGTCGAGCCGGCCGAGCCGGAGCCGATGCCGGCCGCCGCGGCCGTCGCCGACGAGACCGACGAGCAGCGCGCCGAGCGCGAGGCCGAGGAGCGGCTGCTGCAGCTGTTCCAGTCGACGGTGTTCGGCGAGGGCGATGCGAAGGTCGGCCGCGTGGGGCAGGTCTACCTCGACGACCAGACGATGGAGCCGAACTGGGTGACGGTGAAGACCGGCCTGTTCGGCACCAAGGAGTACTTCGTGCCGCTCGACGAGGCGGCGGTCGAGGGCAAGCAGATCCGCGTGCCCTACGACAAGGAGACGATCACCTCGTCGCCCCGCACCGAGATCGACCAGAACCTCTCGCCGGCCGAGGAGGACGACCTCTACAACCACTACCGGGTGCCCGGCCGCATGACCACCGCCGCGGTCGACGAGCCCGAGCCGATCGGCGCCCCCGCCCCCGCCCCGCTGCTCGACGACGAGCCGGCGCCCGCCGACGCGCCGGTCGCCGAGGCCGAGCCGGTCGCCGCCGAGCCGGTCGCCGAGGCCGAGCCGGTCGCCGAGCCGGTGTTCGACGAGGAGCCCGCCGCGCCCGCCGACGACGACGCGCCCGCCCCCGGCCGCTTCGAGGGCTTCGACGAGGCCGAGCCGCTCGACGACAGCGCCTTCGCGCCGCCCGCCGAGCGCGACGACGAGGCGCCCAAGCACTAGGGAATACCCCCGACGGTATCTTCGTTGCCGTTCGGGACCGTCGCGGCGCCCGCCGCCGCGGACAGCACGACTCGAATCAGAAGGAGCCGATATGGCCACCATCGACCTCACCCAGGACAACTTCATCGACACCGTCACCGGCGAGGGCATCCACTTCGTCGACTTCTGGGCGTCGTGGTGCGGCCCGTGCCAGCAGTTCGCCCCCGTCTACGAGGCGGCGAGCGAGGAGCACCCCGACGTGAAGTTCACGAAGGTCGACACCGAGGCGAACCAGCAGCTCTCGGCGCAGATGGGCATCCAGTCGATCCCGACGCTCATGGCGTTCCGCGACGGCGTGCTGCTCTTCCAGCAGGCCGGCGCCCTGCCCGCTCCCGCGCTCGCGCAGGTGATCGACGCGGTGAAGCAGGTCGACATGGACGAGGTGCGCGCCGAGATCGCGAAGCAGCAGTCGGGCGAGGCCGACGGCGCCCAGGTCTAGCGCGACGACGAGCGACGGCGCCCTCCCCCGATGCGGGGAGGGCGCCGTCGTCCGTGCGCGTCAGTGCTCGTCGTAGTGGTCGCCGTGCGGCACGGCCTCGTGGCCGCAGCCCTCGCCGTGGCGGTGCTCGGCGACGGTGTGCTCGGCGGCGGTGTGCTCGGTCATGATGGGCTCCTTCGATCGCGGGATGCGGTGGGCGCGTCGGGCGCCGGCTCGTCGCTGTGCACGAGCGCGTCGCGGACGACGTGGCGCACGTGCTCGTCGGCGACGGAGTAGCGGCGGCTGCGCCCCTCGACGGCCACCGCCACGAGCCCGACCTCGCGGAGCACCCGGAGGTGCTGCGAGACGAGCGGCTGGCTCAGGTCGGCGAGCTCGCCGAGCTCGCCGACCGTGCGCGAGCCCTCGAGCAGGGCGGCGACGATCTCGAGGCGCGCGGCGTTGCCGAGCACCCGGAGGAGTCGCGCCGCCCGTTCGAACCGCTCGCGCCCCATGCCTCCACCCTGCAACTCATATGCAGGTTTCACTATATGTATCGCGTTCTGCACCGCGGATTCACGGCAGCAGGCGCCGGAGCAGCCGCATCACCGCGCGCCCGATGGGCGGGTAGACGAGCGCGAGCGTGTCGGGGCGCAGCGGCTTCGCCGCCTCGGCGCGCTCGTGGCTGAACGTGCGCAGCGACGCCTCGCCGTGGTAGGCGCCCATGCCGCTCTCCCCCACGCCACCGAACGGCAGCTCGCCGATCGCGAGGTGGGCGAGCGTCATGCCGTGCACGAGCGCCCCCGAGCTCGTCGAGCGGGCGAAGGCCCGGCGCACCCGCCGCGACCCGGTGAAGGTGTAGAGCGCGAGCGGCTTCGGCCGGGCCCGCACGAAGGCGATCGCCTCGCGCGGGCCGGGCGTGACGAGCACCGGCAGGATGGGCCCGAAGATCTCCTCCTGCATCACCGGCGAGGCCGGGTCGACGTCGACGAGCACCGTCGGCGCGAGGCGCAGCCCCTCCGGGTCGCTCGTGCCGCCGACCGCGATGCGGCCGTCGCCGAGCAGCGCCGACAGGCGGTCGAAGTGGTCGCGCGAGACGATGCGCCCGTAGTCGGGCGACTCGAGCGGATCGGGCCCGTAGAGCTCGGCGATCGCCGCGCCGAGCTCGCGCACGAGCCGGTCGCGCGCCCCGGGGGCGACGAGCACGTAGTCGGGGGCGACGCAGGTCTGGCCGGCGTTCGTGAACTTGCCCCAGGCGATGCGCCGCGCGGCGACGGCGAGATCGACGCCTTCGTCGACGTAGACGGGCGATTTGCCGCCGAGCTCGAGCGTCGTCGGCGTGAGGTGCTCGGCCGCGGCGCGCGCGACGATGCGGGCGACGCGCCCGCCGCCGGTGTAGAAGATGCGGTCCCACCGCTGGGCGAGCAGCGCCTGCGTCTCGGCGGCGCCGCCCTCGACCACCGCGATCGCCTCGCGGTCGAGGTGGTTCGGCAGCAGCTCGGCGAGCAGCGCGCTCGTCACCGGCGCGAGCTCGCTCGGCTTCAGCACCGCCGCATCCCCGGCCGCGAGCGCCCCGACGAGCGGCGCGAGCAGGAGCTGCACGGGGTAGTTCCACGGGCCGATGATGAGCACGGCGCCGAGCGGCTCGTAGCGGGTCCACGCCCGCGCGGGCGCGAGCGCGAGGCCGGTGCGCACGGGCCGCGGGCGCAGCCAGCGCCGCAGCCGGCGGCGGGCGGTGGCGGCCTCGGCGCGGACCACCGACAGCTCGGTGACGAACGCCTCGGCGGCCGACTTGCCGAGGTCGTCGTGGAGCGCGGCGGCGAGCTCGTGCTCGCGCTCGACGAGCATCGCCTCGAGCGCGGCGAGCTGCCGCAGGCGCCAGGCGATCGGCCTGGTGCGACCCGAGTCGAAGGCGCGCCGCACGCCGGCGGCGATCTCGGGGATGCGGGCGGGGTCGGTGGCGGTCACGCGTCCAGTCTCCCGCGCGCGCTTCGGAGCGTACTGAGGGGATGCGGCGGGCGCGGCGCTAGAGCCGCTGGGCGATGAGCGTCGCGAGGTGCACGCCCTCGCGGCCCGCGAGCTGCTCGGCCTGGGTGCGGCACGAGAAGCCGTCGGCGAGGAGCACCGAATCGGGCGAGGCGGCGCGCAGCGCCGGCAGCAGCGAGTTCTCGGCGACGGCGACCGACATCTCGTAGTGCCCGCGCTCGAGGCCGAAGTTGCCGGCGAGGCCGCAGCAGCCCGACAGCTGCGTGAGCCGCGCCCCCATCCGCTCGAGCAGCGCCCGGTCGGGGCCGAAGCCGATCACCGAGTGCTGGTGGCAGTGCGGCTGCACGACGATCTCGAGGCCGTCGAGCGAGGGCAGCGCGAAGTCGTCGCTCGGCGGCACCGGACCGCGGCCCGAGAGCATCTCCGAGAGCGTGAACGTCGCGGCGCCGATGCGGGCGGCGCGGGGGTCGTCGCCGAAGAGCTCCTGCAGGTCGCTGCGGAGCACCGCGGTGCAGCTCGGCTCGACGCCGACGATCGGCACGCCGGCGTCGACGAGCGGCGCGAACACGTCCATGAGGTGCGAGAGGCGCTTGCGGGCGCCGTCGAGCTGGCCGGTCGAGATCCAGGTGAGCCCGCAGCACACCTGCTGCGGCGGGGTGACGACCTCGTAGCCGGCGGCCTCGAGCACGCGCACGACGTCGTGGTCGACGGCCGGCGCGAAGCCGTTCGAGAACGAGTCGGCCCAGACGAGCACGCGCGCCTTCGAGGTGCGCGGCGCATCCGCCCGCACCGCGGCGCCGGCGCGCTCGGCGCGGCGGCGGTCGCCGGCGAACGTGGTGCGCGACACCTTCGGGATGCGCCGGCGGCGGTCGACGCCGGCGAGCGGCAGCATCAGCCGGCGCAGCCAGCCGATCGAGAACACGCCGTTGACGAGCGGCGCGAGCGGCGACATGAGCTTCTCCCAGCGGGGCAGCTGGCCGAGCACGTAGTGGTTGATCGGGCGCAGCCGGCCCTTGTACTTGCGGTAGAGGGTCTCGGACTTCATCGCCGCCATGTCGACGCCGGCGGGGCAGTCGCTCGCGCACGCCTTGCACGACAGGCAGAGGTCGAGCGAGTCGGCGACCTCCTGCGACGACCAGCCCTTCGACACGAGCGCGCCGTTCGTCATCTCCTGCAGCACGCGGGCGCGGCCGCGGGTCGAGTGGGTCTCGTCCTTCGAGGCGAGGTAGCTCGGGCACATGAAGCCGCCGGCGTCGCGGTTGTCGGCGCGGCACTTGCCCATGCCGACGCAGCGGTGCACGGCCCTCGTGAAGTCGCCGCCGTCGTGGGCCCAGTCGAAGCCGCCGCGGATGCGCGGGGTCGGCAGCGCCTGCGGGCGGCGGAGGTCCTGGTCGAGGGGCGCGGGGTGCACGAGCACCTCGGGGTTGAGGAGGTTGCGCGGGTCGAACAGCGCCTTGAGCTCGCCGAACGCGGCGATCGCCGCATCCGAGTACATCAGCGGCAGCAGCTCGCCGCGGGCGCGGCCGTCGCCGTGCTCGCCCGACATCGAGCCGCCGAACTCGCCGACGAGGCGGCCCGCGTCGAGCATGAACCGGCGCATCGCGGCGCCGTCGCGCTCGAGCGGGATCGAGAGCCGGATGTGGATGCAGCCGTCGCCGAAGTGGCCGTACGGCATGCCCTCGATGCCGTGCTCGGCGGTGAGCGCGTCGAAGGCGCGGAGGTACTCGCCGAGCCGCTCGGGCGGCACCGCCGCATCCTCGAAGCCCGGCCAGCACTGCTCGCCGTCGAGGGTGCGCGAGGCGAGGCCGACGCCGTCGGCGCGCACGCGCCACAGGCGCGCCGCGTCGGCGGGGTCGTCGACGATGGTGTGGGCGATCGCGCCCGAGTCGGCGACGAGCCGGTGCGCGCGGTCGAGCGCGTCGATCGGATCGGCGCCGGGCATCTCGATGAGCAGCCAGCCGCCGCCGGCCGGCAGCGAGGCGATGGCGGCCTCGCCGTAGGTGCGGCGCACCGCCTCGGTGAGCCGGGCGTCGAGGCCCTCGATGGCGCCGGGGCGGTGGCCGAGGAGGTTCGGGATGTCGTCGGCGGCCTCGAACATCGAGGGGTAGCCGAGCGCGATGGTGACCGGCGCCGTGGGGATGTCGACGAGCTTCACGGTGGCGCCGAGCACCGTCGCGAGGGTGCCCTCCGAGCCGACGAGCAGCTGCGCGAGCGAGTGGCCGCGCTCGGGCAGCAGCGTCTCGAGCGCGTAGCCCGACACCTGCCGGCCGAAGCGGCCGAACTCGGTGCGAATGGTCGCGAGGTGGCGCAGCGCGAACTCGTCGAGGCCGGGCACGACCGAGAGGTCGTCGGCGGCGGTGTAGCGGCGGCCGAGGCCGTCGACGACGTCGAGGTCGACGATGTTGTCGCTCGTGCGGCCGAAGGCGAGCGAGTGCGAGCCGCAGGCGTTGTTGCCGATCATGCCGCCGACGGTGCAGCGGGTCCACGTCGAGGGGTCGGGGCCGAAGCGCAGGCCGTGGGGCTTCGCGGCGTTCTGCAGCTGCGCGACGACGACGCCCGGGTCGATCACCGCGGTGCGCGCCTCGGGGTCGATCGAGCGGATGCGGTTGAGGTGCCGCGAGGTGTCGACGACGATGCCGCGGCCGATCGCGTTGCCGGCGATCGAGGTGCCGGCGCCGCGCAGGTGCAGCGGCACGCCGGTCTCGCGGGAGGTCTCGGCGATGGCGACGAGGTCGTCGGTCGAGCGCGGGAAGGCGACGAGCTCGGGGACGATGCGGTAGTTCGAGGCGTCGGACGAGTACTCGGCGCGCCGCAGCGTCGACGCGTCGACCTCGCCCTCGATGCGGCCGCGGAGGAGGTCCGCGACCTCGCGCTGCGCCGTTCCGATCTCGCTCGTGGTCATTCCCGCATCCCCTCTTCGCCGCCGGCCGGTGCCTCGATGCTACCGGCGGGTCAGAGCCCCGTCGGCACCCGCCACGGGCGGGGCTGCAGGAAGCCGTGCTCGACGCCCCAGAGGATCGCCTCGGCGCGCCGCTCGACGCCGATCTTGCGGTAGGCCGAGCGGATGTAGGTCTTCACCGAGTTGATGCTGAGGTGGCACTGGGCGGCGATGCCCTCGTTCGTGAGGCCCTGGGTGATGAGCGCGAGCACCTCGGCCTCGCGGGCGGTGAGCCCGGCGTCGTGGCCGGGCCAGTCGCCGGGCTCGCGACCCTCGGCGACCTCGCCGCCGATGACGACGGTCTCGCCGGCGTGGATGCGCAGGAGCGCGTCGACGAGCTCGCGGCCGTCGACGCGCTTCGAGAGGTAGCCGTCGGCGCCGGTGTCGAGGGCGGTGCGCACGAGCCGCTCGTCGGCGTTCCACGAGTAGACGACGAAGCGGCCGCCGGGCGTGCCGCGGCGCAGCTCCGCGATGTCGCCGCCGAGGCGGTCGAGGCAGCCGAAGGCGTCGAAGAGCACGATGTCGGGGTCCGACTCGGGGCCGGTGCCGAGCACGAGCTCGACGACGCGCACGCGCTCGTCGCCGGCGAGCAGCCGCGCGAGGCCGGAGACGACGAGCGGGTAGTCGTTGACGACGGCGATGGTCACAGGGGTCATGCTCGAAGCATCCCACGACCGCCGCTCACGCGCGCACCTCGGCGAGCGCGCGGTGGTAGACGTCGACGAGCGCGAGCCCGGCGCGGCGGCGCTGCGCCTCGCGCTCGGCGCGGTCGGCGCGCCAGGGACCGGGGCCGCCGGGCTCGGCGATGCGGTCGAGGGCCGCGACGACGTCGACGGCGACCGGGTCGCCGTCGCGGTCGACGCCGTAGTCGAGCACCCCGGCCTGCTGGTCGGGGCCGTAGCCGTCGCGGCGCGCGAGCACGCGCGTGCCGAGGTCGTAGCAGGCCTCGAGCCGCTGCGAGTGCGCGGCGGGCGGCAGGTGGGCGAGCACGGCGAGGTCGAGCCGCTGCCAGCGCCGCCAGCGCTCGGCGGCGGCGAGCCCGTCGTGCACGAGCACCTCGACGGCGGAGTCGTCGCCGAGCGCGTCGAGCGCGGCGGCGACGCGCGGGTCGGCGAGCGCGGGGCGCTCGAGGTCGACGACGAGATCGGCGCCGCGCGCGGGGGCCTCGGCGGCGAGCACGGCGAGCATCGGCAGCCGGCGGGCCGCCGAAGCGGGGTCGGCGCCGAGGTCGAGGCCGATGCGGGGCCGGGGCCGGTCGGGCCGCGGCCGGTCGACGAGGTCGAGCGGCACGGCGTTCGGATGCGGCACCACCGTCGGCCGCACGCCCCAGCGGCGCTCGATGTCGCGGGCGGCGGCGCCGGTGAGCGTGGTGACCGCGTCGGCGGTCGGGATCAGCGCGTCGAGCACGCCGCCCGACCGCGGCAGGGCGCTGACGCCGATGACGAGCGCGGCGCCGCGGGCGCGGAGCGCGGCGAGCGCGACGATGTCGAGCCGCGCCGGCTCGGCGTCGACGCGGAGGTCGACGAGGTCGAGACCGCGGGTGCCGACGAGCGTCGGCGCGACGACGCCGTCGACGGCGCCGAGCGCATCGGCCGGGCGGTCGATGGTGCGGAGCACGGCGCGCCCGCGCACGATCCTCGCCAACCGCATCCGAGCACCTCCCTGCACGACGCTATCGCCCTCCGGTCGGAGATCGCCTCACCCCTGCGGGTGAGCGAGCCGCCACTCCCCCGCCGCGTCGCGGCCGAGTGCGCCGCGCGTCGCGCTCGGGGCGCGGTCGGTCGAGCAGCTCGAGCGGCACGACGTGGGGATGCGGGATCACCTCGGCCTCGCGGCCCCAGCGCTGCCGGATCTCGCGCGCGGCGCCCTCGGTGAGCGTGATCACCGCATCCGCGAGCGGCACCAGGACGTCGAGGGCGGCGTCGTGCGGGCCGGGATCGTCGTGGTGCGGGTTGCGGAGGTCGTGGACGGTGTAGGCGAACGGCTTGCCGTGCTCGCGGAGGGCGCCGACGAGGCGGCCGAGGTCCGCCGGGCCGACCGCGTCGAACCCGAAGTGGAGGTGCAGGAGGTCGAATTCGTCGGCGTGTTCGGCGACCCATTCCGGGTCGAGCATGGCGGGCGGCCACCAGGGCGCGCCGCGCGGCGCGCCCGACGGGATCGGGTCGGCGAGCCGCACGACCTCGTCATGCTCGTCGGCGAGGTGCCGCACGTACACGTGCCCGGCGGGGATCGACGCGACGCGCATCTGCATCCTTCGGAGAGCGGTTCTCGGCGACCGGGCGGCCGCCGCGGCCACCGTATCGAGCGCCTTCGATGCGCACCTCACCCCTGAGGATGATTCCATCGACCTCCGGCGATCAATCGCGACGCGCCGCGCGCCGCACGCGCGCGAGCACGAGCCGGGCGGGCAGCGTGCGCAGCGGGCGCGGGGCGAGCCGCATGCCGACGACGATCGGCGCCCACAGCAGCGCGTCGGCGAAGCGACGGGCCCGTCCGCGCTCGAGCCCGTAGGCCGCGGCGACCTCGGGCGGCAGCAGACTCACCGCGAGGCGGGTCGCGAGCGGCATCGCGGCGCGCAGCCACGGGGCGGCGCGGCGGGCGGCGAACAGCTCGTCGCGGGCGCGGCGGGCGTCGTCGCCGACCTCGAGGCGGGCGAGCGCGGTGCGCCAGCGGGCGTCGAACGCGGCCGCGGTGGTCGGCCAGCCGGCGGGATCGGTGCCGAGCGCCGACGCGAGCCGGCCGAATCCCCGCACCACCGCATCCGCGGCCGCGCCGCTCGTGGCCGCCCGGCCGAAGACGCGGCGATGGGCGCGCACCGCCGACCAGCACAGCGTCATGGCGACCCAGCGCTGCGCGTCGCCGTCGTTCGCGTCGTAGCGGAGCCCCGACGCGGTCGTGCCGCGCACGGCCCGGTGCCGGGCGTTCACGAGCCGCTCGACGTGCGCGCGCTCGACCGGCCCGCCGAGCGCCTCGGCGGCGACGTAGTCGAGCGTGCCCCACAGCCGCCGCATCGGCGCGGCCGCGAAGTCGGAGTGCCGGGCGATCCCCGCGGCGACCCGCGGATCGGCGAGCTGCAGCAGGATCGCCGTGCCGCCGCCCGCGAGCACGGCGCACTCGGCCGCGACGCGGCGGAAGGGGCCGTCGGTGCGCACGGGGCCGGGACGGCGCCGCTAGGCGCGGCGCAGGCGGAGCGCGAGCGCCGCGCCGCCGGCGACGAGCAGCGCGCCCGCGGCCGCGAGCAGCGCGCCCG
>JAAYAS010000288.1 GCA_012719255.1 Microbacteriaceae bacterium
CAGTCGACGCGGTAGTGATCGGTCTTCGCGCGCGCCTCGGCGAGGTCGCGGACGAGCGCGTCGATGTCGCGGCGCTTGCGCGAGGTGCGCAGCTCGGCGATGGGGCGGATGCGCACGGTCACCTCGGCGACGACGCCGAGCGCTCCGAGCGAGAGGCGCACGGCGGGCCAGAGCTCGGCGTTGCGGCTCGCGCTCACCGGGGTGAGCGCGCCGTTCGGGGTGACGAGGGTCGCACCGGCGACGTTCGCCGAGAAGGTGCCCTCGCGGGGGCCGAAGCCGTGCGCGCCGACCGCGAGCGCCCCGGCGAGCGTCGCGTCGCCGAGCGCGGGGGCGCCGACGAGCGCCGCCTTGTAACGGGCGAGCGTGCGGATCGCCTCGTCGACGGTGGTGCCGGCGAGGAAGGTCGCGGTGCGCGCCTCGCCGTCGATGGCGACCAGTCCCCGCATCCGGCTCACGTCGACGGTGACGGCCGGACCCTCGGCGAGCCCGGTGAGCGCCGTGCCGGCGCCGGCGGGGCGGATCGTCGCCCCTTCGCGAGCCGCGCGGCCGACGGCGGCGACGAGCTCGTCGACGGTGGTGGGCTGCTCGACGCGACTGCCGCGCACGAGCACGGTCTCGGCCCGCTGATGCCGCACCGCGATGCCGGGTGCCGTCTCGATGCGATTGATCGTCACTTCGTCCGCCTTCCTGCCGGTCATGATGCCGGTCCGCTCCCCCTATTGTGTCGGATCGGCGCCGAGTTTCCTGGCGGTCGACTGCCGCACCACGAGCCGCGGCTCGGTGACCGCCTCGATCGGCTCGGCGGGCGGGTCGTCGAGCACCCGGTGGAGCAGCCGCAGGCACTCGGCGCCGAACTCGCGCGGCTGCAGGTCGAGCGAGGTGATCGTGGGCTGGGTGACCGTGAACACGGGCGAGTCGGCGGCGCCGGCGACGAGCAGGTCGACGCCGGGGGTGCGGCCGACCTCGGCGGCGGCGGTGAGCACCTCCATCACGGTGCCGTCGGTCATCGACACGATCGCGTCGACCTCGGGATCGGCGGCGAGCTCGAGGGCCGCGCGGTGCACCTCGGCGCCGGGGCTCGGGAAGGCGGTGTCGCGGATGCGCGGGGCGATGCCGCGCGCCTCGCACCACTCGGCGTAGACGGCGCGGGCGGTCGCGGCCCAGTCGGTCGACGCGATCGGCGAGATCAGCGCGGGGCCGCGGGCCCCCTGCTCGGCGAGGTGGTCGAGGAGGATCGGGAAGGTGCGGGCGTGGTCGCCGTGCACGACGCCGCGCACCGCCGGCGAGGGGGTGGGCGAGCGCTCGCCGGTGACGACCGGCAGGCCGCGCTCGGCGGCCGCGGCGATGGCGGGGTCGTCGGCGATCGGGTCGAGCACGACGAAGCCGTCGAGGTGGTAGCCCGACAGATCGGCGCCGGCGGGCACGACGGCGACGAGCATGCCGAGGCCGGCGGCCGCCTCGACCGCGCCGAACGCGACGTCCATGTAGTACGTGTAGGTCGTCGACATCGGCGGCAGGCAGAGGCCGACGGCGCCGGCGCGCTGGGCGCGGAGGTTGCGGGCGACGAGGTTCGGTCGGTAGCCGAGCTCGGCGGCGGCCTCGCGGACCCGCTCGCGGGTGGCGGCCGAGACGCGGCCGCGGTCGGTGAGCGCGAACGAGGCCGCCGAGCGCGACACTCCGGCCCGATCGGCGACGTCCTGCAGCGTGACGGCGCGACGTCGCGCCTTCGGGGCCTCTTCGCTCACCATGCCCCCAACGCTAGCAAGATCGGTTGAGCACAGCGCGCCCCGTGCCGATCGGTGCGCGCCGCCCCGTGCCGCGCCTCCCGCCCGTACCGAACGGTGCGCACTGGTGAACGACACGCCGCAGGATGCCGCCGCCGGCCCGCAGCTCGCACCGATCGGAACGCGGCGCCCGGCACCCGACGCCCCAGCGCCTCATCCCGGTGCGCGACCGCATCCGGCTACCCTGACCCGCATACCCGGTGCGCGGCCGCATCCGGCTACCCTGGCCCGCATGACCCGACCCGCCCGCATCCCCGTCGTGATCATCTCCGGCGGGCTCGGCTCGGGCAAGACGACGCTGCTCAACCGGCTGCTGCGCGCGGGCGGCCGGCACGGCGTGGTGGTGAACGACTTCGGCGCGGTGAACATCGACGCGCTGCTCGTCACCGGCCACGTCGATGCGGCGAAGGCGATCTCCGGCGGCTGCCTCTGCTGCATCGCCGATGCGAGCGAGCTCGACGAGGCGCTCGAGACGCTCGCCGACCCGCGCCTCGGGCTCGACTCGATCCTCGTCGAGGCGAGCGGCATCGCCGATCCGCGGGCGCTCGCCCGCATGGTGCTCGCGTCGGCCGCGCCGGGCGTGCGCTTCGGCGGGGTCGTGCACCTCGTGGATGCGGCGCGCCCGGTCGAGCCCGATCACGCGCGCGTGGCGTCGCTGCTCGTCGTGAACAAGTGCGATCTCGCCGATCCGGCGCGGGCGGTCGCCGAGGTGCGCGCCGTCGCCCCGACGGTGCCGATCGTCGAGACGGTGGATGCGGCGGTCGATCCGGCGCTCGTGCTCGATGTCGCCGAGGGGTCGGGGCCGCTCGACGGCGAGGCCGATCAGCTCTCGTTCGCGGCGCTCTACGACGCGCCGCCCGCGCACGCGCATCACGAGTCGGCGTCGCTCGAGACCGCCGCCCCGGTGCATCCGCATCGCCTGTTCGCGCTGCTCGAGGCGCCGCTGCCGGGGGTGGCGCGGGTGAAGGGGGTCGTGCACGTCGGGCCGCCGGATGCGGCGGGCCGGTTCGTCGTGCAGCGCGTCGGCACCTGGGTCGGCATCGAGCGCGTGCGGTGGGATGCGGACGAGCCGCCGCGGACGTCGCTCGTCGCGATCGGCGCGGGCATCGACCGGGTCGCGCTCGAGGCGGCGCTCGCCGAGGTCGTGCGGCGCGACGACGACCCGCCGCTGCGCCGCGACGACCTGCTCGGCCTGCGCCGCTTCGCGGCGGCGTCGCGCCGCTGAGCCTGCGCCCGTGGCCGGCGGGATCGGGCTTCGACAGGCTCAGCCCGCGACTCACGGCGCCCTGAGCCTGTCGATCCCTGCGCCTGTCGAAGGGCGGGGCACTGCCCCACGGCACCGCGACATCCAGCCCCCTGAGCCTGTAGAAGGGCGGGCTACTTCGCCGCGACCTCCGCCCAGCCCGCCGCGAGCGCCTGCCCGAACACCTCGGCCGGCTGCGCGCCCGACACGGCGAACTTGCCCTGGAACACGAAGAACGGCACGCCCTGCACGCCGATCCGCCGCGCGGTCTCGATGTCGCGGTCGACGGCATCGGCGTACGCGTCGGACTCGAGCGCCGCGAGCGCCGCGTCGCGGTCGAGCCCGACCTCGGCGGCGAGGTCGGCGAGCGACTCGTGCCGGCCGACCGAGCGGCCGTCGCGGAAGTACGCCTCGAACAGCCGCACGATCATCGCGTGCTGCTTGCCGTGCTCGGCGGCGAAGTGGCTGAGCCGGTGCGCGTCGCGCATGTTCGTGGCGAGCGAGTCGTGCATCCGGTAGTCGAGGCCGATCTGCGCGGCCCGCTCGGTGACGTGCTCGTTCATCTGCTCGGCCTGCGCCGGCGACCAGCCCTTCGTGCGCACGAGCAGCTCGTTCGCGTTCATCTCCTCGCCCTGCGGCAGCTCGGGCGAGAGCAGGTACGAGTGGTAGCGCACGTCGACCCGGTCGGCGTGCGGGAACTCGGCGATCGCCTCGGCGAGGAGGGTGTCGCCCATGTAGCAGAACGGGCACATCACGTCGCTCCACACGTCGACGACGAGGCGGTCGGCGGGGATCTCGAGCATCTCGTCGGCCATCAGTCGCAGTTCCCGTCGACGTCGCAGCTGCCGAAGGCGGTGCCGCCCCCGAGCATGGTGAAGGGGCTCGCCGGGGCCGGCTCGGCCTCGATGCGGGCGGGGTCGGATGCGGCGGCCGGCGCGGGCGCGGGCGCCGCGGCTTCCGGGGCGGAGGCGTCGTGGAGTTCGTTCACGGCCATGACGCTAACAGC
>JAAYAS010000289.1 GCA_012719255.1 Microbacteriaceae bacterium
CGATGAGCACCACCGCGGCGGCGAGCCGCCAGCGGTGGCGGGCCCCGGCGTGGCCGGGGGCGTGCGCGTGCCCGGCGCCCATCAGGCGGCGCTCCCGCTCGCGGGGCCCGGTGCGGCCGCGGGATGGACCGGTGCGGCCGCGGGATGGGCCGGTGCGGCCGCGGGATGCGCCTCCGGCGCCGGGTGCGGGGCGTCGCAGTCGGCGGCGTCATCGCCGGCCGGGGCGATCGGCCCGGAGTGGCGCAGGTGCTGCGCGGCGGTGTCGAGCAGCTCGCGCACGTGATCGTCGGCGAGCCGGTAGCGCATGTGCCGGCCGTCGCGGCGCACCGCGACGATGCTCGCGGCCCGCAGCAGGCGCAGCGCCTGCGAGACCGCGCTCTCGCGCGCGCCGGTCGCGGCGGCGAGGTCGCCGACGCAGCGCTCCCCCGGCGCGCCGCCGGTCGCGGGGTCGCCGGCCGCGGGCTCGTCGGCCGCGCGATGGAGCTCGGCGACGAGCCGCATCCGGGTGGGATCGCCGAGCAGCTTGAACACGCCGGCGAGCCGGTCGAGCTCGTCGTGACCGCCGAGCAGCTCCTCGGGCATCGTCCCCTCCTCCGCCGCGCGGGGCGCCGGGCCGATCCCGGCGCATCCGCATATCCGCGCATCTGCGCAGATGTTATCGCATCCGCCCGGCGGCGCCCGGCGGGGCGGCGCGCTCGTGCTACGCCGTGCGACGCCGCGCCGCCGCCGCGCGGCCGCCAGCGCGTAGCCTGGAGCGACCATGATCGACGACTCCGCCACCGGCGCCCCCGCGCTCGACGACGCCCGCGCTCGCGAGCTGCGCGCCGACTTCCCCCTCCTCGCCCAGCAGGTCCACGGCCATCCCCTCGCCTACCTCGACTTCGGCGCCACCTCGCAGCGCCCGCAGGCGGTCATCGACGCCGAGCGCGCGTTCGTCGAGCGCTGCAACTCGGCGGTGCACCGCGGCGCGCACGAGCTCGCCGCGATCGCCACCGGCGAGTTCGAGGCCGCCCGCGAGCGCGTCGCCGCCTTCGTCGGCGCCGACCCCGACGAGATCGCCTGGGCGCCCGGCGCGACCGATGCGCTGAACACCGTCGCGAACGGCATCGCCGCCGCCTCCCGCGGCCGCGGCGGCGACGAATCGGCGCCGCTGCGCCTCGGCCCGGGCGACGAGATCGTCATCACCGAGGCCGAGCACCACGCGAACCTCGTCCCCTGGCAGGAGCTCGCCATCGCCACCGGCGCGACGCTGCGCTGGGTGCCGGTGAACGAGCGCGGCACCTGGACCCTCGACGACGCGCGCGCGGTCGTCACCGAGCGCACCCGCGTCCTCGCCTTCGCGCACGTGTCGAACGTCACCGGCCTCATCGCCCCGGTCGACGGCCTCGTCGCCCTCGCCCGCGAGGTCGGCGCGATCACCGTGCTCGACGCCTGCCAGTCGGTGCCGCACCGGCCGGTCGACCTGCACGCCCTCGGCGTCGACTTCGCCGCGTTCTCGGGCCACAAGATGGCCGGGCCGAACGGCATCGGCGTGCTCTACGGCCGCCGCGAGCGCTTCGCGCAGCTGCCGCCGAGCCGCACCGGCGGCTCGATGATCGAGGTCGTCGAGATGACCGGCACCACCTACCTCGCCCCGCCGACCCGCTTCGAGGCCGGCACGCAGCCGGTCTCGCAGGCGGTCGCGCTCGCCGCCGCCTGCGACTACCTCGACGGCGTCGGCATGGCCGCGATCGCCGCCCACGAGGAGGCGCTCGGCGCCCGGCTCGTGCGCGGCCTGTCGGCGATCGACGGCGTGCGCGTGCTCGGCGACGGCGCCGACGCGCCCCGCTCGGGCCTCGCGAGCTTCGTGCTCGAGGGCGTGCACTCGCACGACCTCTCGCAGTTCCTCGACGCCGACGGCATCGCCGTGCGCGGCGGGCACCACTGCGCGCAGCCGCTGCACCGGGCCCTCGGCATCACCGCCTCGACCCGGGCGTCGACCTACCTCACCACCACCGACGACGAGCTCGACCGGCTCTTCGACGCCGTCGGCCGCGCCCGCGCCTGGTTCGGGGCCGCCTGATGGCCGGGCTCGAGTCGCTCTACCAGCAGCTCATCCTCGACCACGCCCGCGCCCGCACCGGCGAGGGCGAGCTCGAGCCGTTCGACGCCGAGCGCTTCGAGAAGAACCCCTCCTGCGGCGACGAGCTGCGGCTGCGGGTGCGGCTCGACGGCGCGGGCGACGAGGCGCGCATCGCCGCGATCGGCTGGGTCGGCGACGGCTGCTCGATCTCGATGGCCTCGGCCTCGATCGCCGTCGAGCAGCTCGTCGGCCGCACCGTCGCCGAGGCGCGCGCGGCGATCGACGCGATGCGCACGATGCTCCGCGGCCGCGGCGCCGTCTCGTACGCCGACGACTCCCCCGAGGCCGAGCTCATCGGCGACGCCGTCGCCTTCGAGGGCACGGCCCGCTACGTGATGCGCGTGAAGTGCGCGATGCTCGCGTGGGTCGCGCTCGAGGCGGCGCTGCACGACGCGGCCTGAGCCGACGGCACCCCGGCCCCGCCCCGCCCCGCCGCAGTCGGTGCGGCCCTCCATGCGGATGCCGATGAGCGGCGCAGCCTGCGCCGCCCTGGAGGGTGATTCGTTCAGAACCCTCAGAGCCCTGCGACGACCGCCACGATCAGCGAGATGAGGGTGCCGAGGACCGCCTCGACGGCGACGAACGCGCCGACCGCGCCGGCGCCGAGCGCCAGGTGGTCGGGGCGGCCCGAGACGCGCGAGCGGCCGAAGCCGATGAACCCGATGATCGCCGCGGCGAGGCCGATCGCGGCGATCACGACCGCGATGACGGTGTGGAGCGCGGCGATGCCGCTCGGCCCGACGGCCTCGACGATGCCCGGGACGACCGGGATGAAGCTGCGGCCGAGGCCGATGAGGAGGACGAGCACGACGCCGGCGAGCGCGATCCAACCGGCGACGGTCGTCGCCGCGCGCTGCGGCTCGGGCGCGGGCGCCGGAAAACCGCCGGGGCCGCTCGTGCCGCCGCTCGAGCCGGATGCGGGCGGGCGGCTCCAGCCGGATGCGGGGGCGGGCGCGGAGGCGGGGCCGGGGTCGCCGATGCCGGGCTGCGGCTCGCGCCGCGGTTCGTCGTTCATGCCTCGACGCTAGCGGCCGGCCGCCGCGGGGGCATCGGTCGGCCGACCGATCGGGCGGGCCGGGCGGAGGCGGGCCGGGCGGGACCGGCCCCGGAACGGCACGGCCGGGAACGGCCGAGGGCCCGCATCCGATCACTCGGATGCGGGCCCTCGGGCGCGGCTGCGGGTCAGGCGCGGATCGTCGCGCCGAAGCGCTCGGCCGCGACGGCGGCGCCGGCCTCCTTCGAGGCGGTCGCCTCGGCGGCGGTGAGCGTGCGGTCGTCGGCGCGGAAGCGCAGCGCGAAGGTGAGCGACTTCTCGTCGTCGCCGAGGCCCCGGCCCCGGTAGTCGTCGACGAGGTCGATCCGCTCGAGCAGCTCGCCGGCGCCCTCGACGAGCGCGGCGCGCACCTCGCCCGCCGGCACGCCGATCGGCACGACGAGCGAGAGGTCCTGCGTCGCGGCCGGGAAGCCGACGATGGTGCGGGCGCTCACGTGCCGGTCGCTCGCCGCGAGGATCGCGTCGACGTCGACCTCGACGGCCGCGACGACGCGCGGCAGGTCGCGCTCCTCGGCGACGGCGGGGTGCAGCGCACCGGCCCAGCCGACCGGGGTCTCGACGCCCTCGCCGTCGACGACGAGCACCTCGGCGCAGCGGCCGGGGTGGAACGCCTGGTGCGAGCCCTGCCGCACGCGCAGCTCGGCCGCGGTGGCGGCGGCGATGCGGTCGACGAGCTCGATCGCGTCGGCCCAGTCGTAGCGCTGGGCGGCGAGGCCGGGCTGCTTCGCGGTGCGGTCGCCGACGAGCACGGCGCCGAGGTGGTGCGGCTGCGGCGGGATGCCCGCGTCGAGCCGCTCGAGCACCTCGTCGCTCGGCCGCTCGGCGACCGGCGGCACCTCGTCGATGCCGTACTCGACGCCCGCCTCGGGGAGGAACACGCGGCCGAGCTCGAAGATCGCGAGATCGGTCATGCCGCGCGACACGTTGCGGTGGGCGACGCCGAGCAGGCCCGGGAGCATGCTCGTGCGCAACCAGGCCGTGGTCGCGTCCATCGGGTTCGCGAGCTTCACGGCCGGCGCGACGCCCTCGGCCGCGCCGAAGCGGGCGTTGTCGGCCTCGGCGACGAACGGGTAGCTGAGCACCTCGACGGCGCCGGCGGCGGCGAGCACGTCGCTGAGCTGGCGGCGCAGCCGCTGCTCGCGGGTGAGGCCGCGGCCGGCGGGGGCGACGGGCAGCTCGGAGGGGATGCGGTCGAAGCCGCCGAGCCGGCCCACCTCCTCGACGAGGGTGACGTCGTCGACGAGGTCGTGCCGCCAGGTCGGCGGGGTGACGCCGAGGGCGTCGTCGCCGAGCTCGCGCACGCGGCAGCCGATCGCCTCGAGGTGGGCGACGACCTCGGCGCGCTCGTAGTCGACGCCCATGAGCGTCGCCGGCAGCGAGGCGGGCAGGGCGATCTCGTCGCGCGCGGCGACCTCGCCGGTGATCGACCCGACCGGCTCGACGGTGCCGCCGGCGTGCTCGACGAGCAGCTCCGCGACGCGGGCCGCGGCGGGGGCCGCGACGGCGGGGTCGACCTCGCGCTCGAAGCGCTTCGACGCCTCGCTCGGCAGCTTGTGGCGGCGGGCGGTGCGGGCGATCGAGATCGGCGCGAAGTTCGCCGACTCGATGAACACGTTCGTCGTCGCGTCGTTGAGCTCGGTCTCGGCGCCGCCCATGGTGCCGGCGAGGCCGATCGGGCCGCGGTCGTCGGTGATGAGGATGTCCTCGGTGCTCAGCGCGCGGTCCTTGTCGTCGAGCGTCGTGAGGCGCTCGCCCTCGGTCGCGCGGCGCACGCGGATGCCGCCGCGGAGCAGGTCGAGGTCGTAGCCGTGGATCGGCTGGCCGAGCTCGAGCATCACGTAGTTCGTGATGTCGATGAGCAGGCCCAGCGAGCGGATGCCGGCGAGCCGGAGGCGCTGCACCATCCACGACGGGGTCGGGCGGGTCGCGTCGACGCCCGAGACGACGAGCCCGGCGAAGATCGACGACTGCGGCTGGTCGCGCACCGCGAGCTCCTCCTCCACCGAGATCGGCACGCGCACGTCGGCGTCGTCGGCGGCGATGCCCTGCTCGAGGATGCGCTGCAGCTCGGGCCGCAGCGCCGGGTCGCGGAACGCGGCGCCGGTGGCGTGCGCGTACTCGCGGGCGAGGCCGCGCATCGACATCGCGTAGCCCCGGTCGGGGGTGACGTTCACCTCGACGGCGACGTCGTCGAGGCCGAGCAGCGGCAGCGCCGGCTCGCCGACCGCGCCGTCGACGCCGAGGTCGCGCAGCGTGATGATGCCGTCGTGGTCGTCGCCGATGCCGAGCTCGCGCATCGAGGCCATCATGCCGTCGCTGACGTGGCCGTAGGTCTTGCGGGCCGAGATGACGAAGTCGCCGGGCAGCAC